>OY729418.1:162500-292500 GCA_963422275.1 Paracoccaceae bacterium | reverse complement strand
GCCATCGCGCTACTGACGGTGCAAGCCGTCATTGGCGCGATGGGATCAGGTATCGCGAACCTGAACACATAGGGTTTGCGAAGCGAACCCGGAGAACTGAAACATCTAAGTATCCGGAGGAAAGGACATCAACCGAGACTCCGCTAGTAGTGGCGAGCGAACGCGGACCAGCCGAGCTGGGAGAGCGACCGGAACCGGATTGGAAAACCGGGCCAGAGAGGGTGACAGCCCCGTACGGAGAGTTCAAGCAGACGTATCAAGTAGGGCGGGACACGTGAAATCCTGTCTGAAGATGGGGGGACCACCCTCCAAGGCTAAGTACTCCTTGCTGACCGATAGTGAACAAGTACCGTGAGGGAAAGGTGAAAAGCACCCCGACGAGGGGAGTGAAACAGTCCCTGAAACCGGACGCCTACAATCAGTCGGAGCCGGCGCAGGCCGGTGACGGCGTACCTTTTGTATAATGGGTCATCGACTTGGTCTTGCATGCGAGCTTAAGCCGTTAGGTGCAGGCGTAGCGAAAGCGAGTCTTAACAGGGCGAACAGTATGCAGGATCAGACCCGAAACCGAGTGATCTAGGCATGGCCAGGCTGAAGGCAAGGTAACACTTGCTGGAGGGCCGAACCCACATCTGTTGAAAAAGATCGGGATGAGCTGTGCCTAGGGGTGAAAGGCCAATCAAACTCGGAGATAGCTGGTTCTCCGCGAAATCTATTTAGGTAGAGCGTCGGACGAATGCCCTCGGGGGTAGAGCACTGGATGGGTAACGGGGCCCCACAGGCTTACTGATCCTAACCAAACTCCGAATACCGAGGAGCAATATCCGGCAGTCACACTGCGGGTGCTAAGGCCCGCAGTGGAGAGGGAAACAACCCAGACCGACAGCTAAGGCCCCCAATTCGTGGCTAAGTGGGAAAGCATGTGGGACGACCAAAACAGCCAGGAGGTTGGCTTAGAAGCAGCCATCCTTTAAAGATAGCGTAATAGCTCACTGGTCTAGACAAGTTGTCCTGCGGCGAAGATGTAACGGGGCTCAAGCCACGAGCCGAAGCTTCGGGTCGCGCATGCGACGGTAGCGGAGCGTTCTGTGATTGCGGCGCGTCGATGCCGGCTTTCGGGTCGGCGGAAATGCGTTGCTGCTGTGAAGCCGCGCCGAAAGGCTCGGTGGAGCGATCAGAAGCGAGAATGATGACATGAGTAGCGACAAACAGGGTGAGAAACCCTGTCGCCGAAAGTCCAAGGGTTCCTGCTTAAAGCTAATCTGAGCAGGGTGAGCCGGCCCCTAAGGCGAGGCCGAAAGGCGTAGTCGATGGGAATCAGGTTAATATTCCTGAGCCAGGAGGATGTGACGGATCGCGAGGATTGTGCGGCCTTATCGGATTGGCCGTGCCGTTTAGCGGTTCCAGGAAATAGCCCTCCGCATGACCGTACCCCAAACCGACACAGGTGGACCGGTAGAGAATACCAAGGCGCTTGAGAGAACCACGTTGAAGGAACTCGGCAAAATGCCTCCGTAAGTTCGCGAGAAGGAGGCCCGGTCTGCAGGCAACTGCAGGCTGGGGGCACAGACCAGGGGGTGGCGACTGTTTACTAAAAACACAGGGCTCTGCTAAGCCGCAAGGCGATGTATAGGGCCTGACGCCTGCCCGGTGCCGGAAGGTTAAGAGGAGGTGTGCGAGCACTGAATTGAAGCCCCGGTAAACGGCGGCCGTAACTATAACGGTCCTAAGGTAGCGAAATTCCTTGTCGGGTAAGTTCCGACCTGCACGAATGGCGTAACGACTTCCCCGCTGTCTCCAACGTGGACTCAGCGAAATTGAATTGCCTGTCAAGATGCAGGCTTCCCGCGGTTAGACGGATAGACCCCGTGAACCTTTACTACAACTTCGCATTGGCATTAGGCATGCGATGTGCAGGATAGGTGGTAGGCGTTGAAGCGGAGACGCCAGTCTCCGTGGAGTCACCCTTGAGATACCACTCCTTGCATTCCTGATGTCTAACCGCGGTCCGTTATCCGGACCCGGGACCGTGCGTGGCGGGTAGTTTGACTGGGGCGGTCGCCTCCCAAAGAGTAACGGAGGCGTGCGACGGTGGGCTCAGAGCGGTCGGAAATCGCTCGTCGAGTGCAATGGCAGAAGCCCGCCTGACTGCGAGACTGACAGGTCGAGCAGAGACGAAAGTCGGCCATAGTGATCCGGTGGTCCCGAGTGGAAGGGCCATCGCTCAACGGATAAAAGGTACTCCGGGGATAACAGGCTGATGGTGCCCAAGAGTTCATATCGACGGCACCGTTTGGCACCTCGATGTCGGCTCATCTCATCCTGGGGCTGAAGCAGGTCCCAAGGGTACGGCTGTTCGCCGTTTAAAGAGGTACGTGAGCTGGGTTTAGAACGTCGTGAGACAGTTCGGTCCCTATCTGCCGTGGGTGCAGGAGACTTGAGAGGAGCTGCCCCTAGTACGAGAGGACCGGGGTGGACGCACCACTGGTGGACCTGTTGTGGCGCCAGCCGCAGCGCAGGGTGGCTATGTGCGGAAGGGATAACCGCTGAAAGCATCTAAGCGGGAAGCCCACCTCGAAACAAGGTCTCCCTCGAGGGCTGTGGAAGACCACCACTTCGATAGGCCGGAAGTGCAAGCGCGGCAACGCGTTCAGCTGACCGGTACTAATTGCCCGATCGGCTTGATTCGATCCGGAAAAAGCTGGGCTTGGAACTGCGGATTCATCCGCAGCGTGCTCTTTTCAGGTTTGGCGGTCATGGCACGAGTGAAACACCCGATCCCATCCCGAACTCGATGGTTAAGCACCGTAGCGCCGATGGTACTGCGTCTAAAGGCGTGGGAGAGTAGGTCGCCGCCAGACTTGAAAAGAGCACGCCGCTGTCTTCATGATTCCAGCATTGAACCGAACGCGCGGATTCGTGTCGTTCGGAGATTTGGCGCGGGGTGGAGCAGTCTGGAAGCTCGTCAGGCTCATAACCTGAAGGTCGCAGGTTCAAATCCTGCCCCCGCAACCACTGAAGCCCCTGAAAACATTGACGTTTTCAGGGGCTTTTCGATTCAGCAATTGAACAGATGCGGGTGCGATCAACACAGAGGTCAACACCGCCATGCTGACGCTGCATGTATGTTGCTGACCAGGGCGTTTTCGTTCGGGCACGCGGTGACGGCGGCGAGGGTTGTCGGCGCCGGATCCGCTGGCGGCTCGGTGTCGGGCCCGAACACCATGGGCCGGCGCGGCGGGCGTGGCCATTTCGGCGGCAGCAGGACGATCAACCCGTCCTTGTGCATGGCCAGCATCGTCACCCTGGCCATTATGTCCTTGATCCCTCCGTCGGGCTTAAACCAGCCGATGCGTCGGCAGAACTCCTTCGACAGGGTATGGCGATTGGGCGGCGGAGAGGCGGCGATCAGCGCCATCTCTTCGGTGGTGAAGTCGCGCCCGTAATAGCAGCACTCGACGCCGGCAGTCATCCCGGCGCCGTCAATGCGCGCCTGCGTTCCTCGCTCATCGATCAGGGCAGCCACGGCGACGGGTCGTCCGGCGGTCGGCCGCCATTTTCAGCGCAGGCTTCGATCCACGCCTCCAGCCAGCGCCGTGAACCGGGCGCCGGTCTCGCTATCGGAGCCGAACGAGAGCCGTCTTCCGATGACGGGGCCTTCTGAGCGCCCTTTCCGCGGCATTATTGTCCATCGGCACCTGGGGGCTTGTCCACGAAGACGCTCAGCCCGCTGCGATGGTTGAGCAGCGAGCGCAGCGCCTTTGTCTCGCGCGCACCGGCCGGCGAGGCGGCGAGTTCCTGCTCGGCGTCCACGAACAAGCGCTCGACCTCCGCTTCCAACGCGCCCTGCGCGGCGGTGAACGCCGCCGTCTGGCGTTCGAGAGCGGGGTCGCAATGTTCCAACCTCGCCTTGTTCAGCTTGTAGATCGACGCGATTCGTTCGATCTATCCTTGGCACCAGTGGGTCAGCCGTGCCTGACCGGCCGCACCGTGGATGGAGTCGCGGCGCTGATGCGCCCAGCACCAACAGAGAATCACCGCGCTGTCGCGTTCGCGCGCCATCGTCTTGTAGGTCGAGAGGCGGTCGCAGACGAGGAACAGAATGCACGGGGCGGTGCCGAACAACTGGTGGGCGACCTTGGCGCTGCGTGAGGGGTCGATGTGGAAGTAGACCGCGTCGTCGCTCACCGAGGTCCACAGCCACGCGCGGCTGGAGCGGTCCGCCTCGCTCAGTGACTGGACGCGCCAGCCGGTCTCGTCACCATGGCGCACCGCCGCCTCGTTCTGGTGTGTGCGGGTCGCGTCGTCGAATGGCTCGAACAGGGCGCACGCCCACACGCTGGTTCCATAGGGCGTCCTCGGGAACAGTCTCGGCACCGGGGGAGCTGTCACCTCCAGAGGTGACGATGCACAGCCGCAACTTCGGCGCCACCGAGGACGGACGATCTTGCGCGTGTGGGCCTTGACCCCGATCTCGATGGGGTCGAGGAACGCTCGCCGTTCGCCACGTAGGGCTTTTCGCAACAGGAACACCGGCGCGCATTCTTCGGCGGGTTGTGCTCTTCCTCCTTTTCCTCAAGCGCAGGCCGCTGGGTGCGCCTGTGGCCGGGAGCGCCGGGCTGTTGTCCGCGCTTGCGCTCCGAGCGCGGTTTCTCCTGCTGCTCGCTCCTGCTCCCGAAGAGGGCCTTCTGCAGCATGGCCGCGCTTGCACGAAGCCTGGCATACTGCGCTTCCAACTTCTCGATCCGGGTCTGGGAGACCTTCGCGGTCCTGCGAAGCCGGGCGTTTTCCCGAGACAGCGACTTGATCGCCGCCTTCTGGCGCCGCGACCTCGTCGACCGGCAACTTCGAAAGCGTTGCTCCGACCGCGCGGAGCTTGGCAACCCGGGCCGTCAGCTTCTCGTTGGCCCCCTTGGCCACGTCCAGCGAAAGGCGCAGCCAGAAGACCTCGTCCGACAGCGACCGAACCCTGTCCGATTGATCGAGCAACCGTCTCAGCACCGCGCGCAGTTGAATGTCCTGGTCGTACTGTCGGCGTATGGTCTCCTTGCGCAGCTCACCGCGTTCCGTGCGCAAGGATTTGATCGTGGTCTTCTGATTCTCCGCCCGCTCCAGGGTCGCACGCAGCCGGCGTCTGTCCTCGTCCGCCTTTGTGATCGGCTGCGCTTGGCCGACTCGATGCTGGCTTCGGAAAGCAGCTTCTCTAGGCGCGTGACCTCCGCTTGCAGGGAAAGGGCATTCTTCGCTGCGCGGCGGACGTCCTTCGCCTCTTCAACAGCCGCCTTCAGTTTGCTGCGGCAGCGGTCAAGCTGCCACTTCAGCGAACCCGCGCGGCCGCGGGCGTCCGCCTCCGCCCAGCGGAGCTCTTCGGCGCGCGCTTCGGCTGTGTCCGCTCGTGAGCACTCCCGCTCCGCGCGGGCATGCGCCTGCTCGTATAGGGACCGCCAGTCACGCGCCTCGCGCGCCGGCGCCAACGCGGAGGACGACAAAATCCCGTCGTCCACCTCGATCAGCGTCAGGTTTGCCCCGAAATCCTCGTCGCGGCTCGCCATGCGCGGAAACTAGCGCAGGTCGAATCGCGTTACCAGTCCCAAATTGCTACATGTGGTGGTGTGGATGAAGGCAAGCCCAGCCCAGCATCTGACCCATCACCCGATAACCGAACAATTACCTAGGGCCATCACCGTTTGGCCGAACACTTACGACCAGCGGGATATCGCGTCCCGGCCAGCGATGATCACATTCGCTCGCGATTTCTGGTTTCGCCGGTGCGGACAGCCGGCCGGTTTGCGTCTGCGCGGTGGTCGCGTCCGGCGTCTTCGGCAGAGTCGTGCGGGTGCCCAGTGTCAGTTGGCACCTTGGGGCCGCGCACCTGCGCGAGTTGCCTGAGCAACGTCCCGGATCCCATGACCTGGGCGCCGAGCGCCTTCACTCGATTGCGCAGTTTGGCGTCGGATGTGTAGACGAGCAACGCAGCCGCGTCAGGGTATTCGCGGACCAGTTCCTCAATGCGGTCATCCGCTCCGTCCTTGCGAAGATGTCCGGTGTGGATCGCGGTGAGGCACTCGGGCGACGGCGGCATGGCGGGCGGCTCCTTCCCATCGAACACGATCGTCCATGCGCCACCGTGGCGGGTCGCCAGTGGAATGATGTCGGCGATGAGCCGGCGGGCGGCGTCTGCCCGATCGCGCCACCAGCCGTCCGGTCGCGAGCCCATGACGTTGTTGCCGTCGACGAATACTTTGGATTGCGCCGCCTGGGTCATGCCGTCATGCGGTCACGACGCTGCCGCCGGTCTCGCAACAGACGAACGCCCGGGCGGCGACCTGGTAGAGATCTCGGTCTCATTCACGAGGCGGTTTCCCCCTGAGTTGCGATGAAACGGCTGCGCCGACGCGCGCCGATGCGGTCCAGTAAGCCGATTGCGGCGGGTGTTGGACGCAGATGAGGTACCGCACGCCGCAGAAAAGGGAACGGTAACAGTTCGGGCAGCTCCTGTCCAGCCGGGTGTGCGCCGGTATCGCGTGAAGCGGGATTTCGACGAGATCGACCGCAGCGATTTCCGGGAGGCGGCCTTTGGAGTCATCCGCGACTACTTCGAGCGTGCCAACGCATGCGGCGCAC
This sequence comes from Paracoccaceae bacterium, assembly GCA_963422275.1. Lineage (GTDB taxonomy): Bacteria > Pseudomonadota > Alphaproteobacteria > Rhodobacterales > Rhodobacteraceae. The sequence continues at coordinate 285,876 of OY729418.1, read as the reverse complement.
GTGGTTTCCTGGATGAGCGGCTCTCGGTGGACGATCTCGCGGCTCTGTTCCCCGAGGAGGAAGACCTAATCGAAGAGCTTGGTGAAGGATCGGTCAGCTAACCTGTTGTTGTTGCTACCTTCAAATGCGGCTGACTTGCAGATTGGTTCGAAGCCGTCCCCACAAGGCGTGATCGCGATGGTGGGGGTCGCCCGCGAGTTTGGCCTCGGCAGGATCGAGCGCCGCGAGGAAGTCGAATCCCTTCAGGCAAGCAGCGGTGATCTGTGCAGGGTCGATTGCCTGCGCCCGCCGGACCAGCTGCCGGAGATCGTCCCAATCGAATGCGGTGACATTGTCGAATTTCGCCATGAGGGCTTCCGGATCGAACGCGTCGCCGGCCTGCCAGATCTTGAGCACGACGAGCCGGCGAATGAGCGGTCGGTCAAGGGGTCGGGTCGCAAAGACGCTGAGGTCATAGACGTCGCGCGCCTTGCTACGCTGATAACAGGCGCGAACCTTCTTGGCGATGATCTCGGGTAGAGCTAGGCACGTGATGTCCACCGGGTCGAAAGGCAGGTGCCGGAAGTAGCTCTGCACGCGTTGAGCGTTCCGCGATGGGGGAAGGGTGGGCACCTCGCGGCGGCTGACTTGGATCCTGATGTGGCTTTGCCCGCCCGGGTTCCAGTCATGGGCGTAGATCGGGTTGACGCCCCAGGACAGGCCGTCCTGGGTTTCGTAGTAACTGTCGTCGGGCACGTCGAACCGGAGCCCGTTAAACGGCTGTTCGAACGCCTCCATCATGGCGAGGATCACGTCTTCGTGGTCGTGTTCTTCGACCCGCGTGAAATCCAGATCGGTCGAGAAGCGCCCCCCGCTACCGATGAACATCTTGCGAAGGCAGGTTCCGCCCTTGAAGGCGAGCTTGTCCAGGATGCCGCGCTCCGCCATCAACTGGAGCAGGTAGGTGAGCACGATCTCGTTTTCGGCGATCATGATGTCGCGCAGTCCGGCTTCGGCGGAGTAGCGCTGGACCTGAGGACGGGTGAGAATGGCTCAGCGCTCCCGGTCAACCGATCGCGGCCGCGCGATTCCGGCGCTGTCGCTCAATTCGTGGCTGGCGACGTTGGCGGTGAGCTGCCAACGCTCCTGATAGCCGATTGCGCCGGGCTTGGGGGTTCTCGGGCCGAAGTATGCTCGGCCGCTTCCCTGCGCGAGGTCGTGGAGATGCGTGTGCACGTCTTCGGGGATGGTGGCGCCGGCACGCTCTGCTAGCCATCCGAAGCGTCGCGTGAGCGTCTTGGAGGACATGCGGTCCAGATAGCCGGCCGCCTTGTGCCAGTCGATGCGGCGGCAAGCCGTCGCCAGGATGGTCGCCGCTTCTCCTTCGCCGCCGGCGAGGTCCGGACGGTCGATGCAGTCGATTGCGGTCTTTTCGCGATCGGACATCATGACGGTGTAGCCCAGGACGTCGACCGGGCCGAATCCGAAGAACTTTCGCGGGACCGGGTTGACGACGCGGACTTCCGTGTCGAGCACGCGTCGGTTGCGTGAGCGCACCGGTGTCACCAGTTGAACGACGCGGCGGTGCTGCGTTGTGAGGCCGTAGTGCATCGCGGCCGTTCCGTAGCCGAAGTAGTAGGGTTGGGCGATCCGGCTGGCGAGCGCCAGGACGTTGCTTTCTCCGAGAGCGTCAGGGCCCATTTCTGGAGGAATGAGGAGGTAGCGGCCCCAACTGGCGCGCTCCAGCCATCCTTTCCGGCGCAGCGAGCGGATCACATGATCGGCGGCTTGTGGGTTGACGCGGAGCATGTCGATAATTTCCTGGCGTTCGATTTCCTTGTTGCCGTGCTCTGCCATGTGGAGGACGACGCGGCTCTCCTGGGGCGAGAGCGAGCGGGTGACGAAGGTCATGGTAGGCACTGCCGTGAAACCTGAGAAATAGTTGTGTTTTGTTGAACAATGTATCTGAAGCGGATATCGCTGTCAATCGTATAGTGTAACAAAACAAAGCTAATAATGAAGTTTCGCAATAAGAGATGACGAACTTCAGGGCGCGTCATTAAACGCGGGGTACCTGGGAGTCTGCAAATCACCCGGGACGCTGCGGCGGGGCTCTGCCAGCCCAAGCGCAACATGGTCGTCACGGATTGAACCGCCCCGGGTTTCCCGTAGGCAGTTTGGTTTGAGTCATGCAACCATATCGAGGTTTTCTCTGGCGGCATAGTGATGTTCTTCGGCTTCAGCGGGCGGGATGTTGCCGATGGGGCCGAGCAGGTGGCGATTATTGAACTAGTCGACCCAATCGAGGGTGGCGTATTCGACCGCCTCGAACGATCTCCACGGGCCGCGTGCCGGTGGATCACGTCGTCCTTGTAGAGGCCGTTGATCGTTTCGGCCAACGCGTTGTCGTAGCTGTCGCCGACGCTGCCGATCGAAGGATCGATCCCGGCTTGGGCCAGGCGCCCGGAGTATTTGATCGACAGGTATTGACGCCGCGGTCGCTGTGATGCACGAGGCTCGATCCCTTTGGCGGGCTTCTTAGCGCGCACCGCCTGTTCCAGGGCATCCAGAATGAAGCCAGCATGGGCCGTGCGGCTCACCGGCGGGCTGTGGTAGGCTGGCTGCCCTCACACCGTTTGCGAGAACGCCCATGGCCAAATCCAAGTACCAGCTCAACTGGAAGACTTGGGTGTTCGGTGGCCTACCCGTTGTCCTGACGGTGCTCGGCGCGATGTTCCCAGAGTAGGCCAAGGCACTGGGAACGAAGATAGTTGAACAATGGGATTGGGTTGGCCCGTTGCTGGCGGCAGTGGCAATCGTGGTGTTTGTCGTCTTGGTTATTTGCGAACTTTGTCGGATCAGAAGGGCCGGCGACAAGACGAACAGGCGAGTCCAAGAGGTAGAATCGCAGCTTCGGGATCAGAAGACAAGAACAGGTGCTGCGGTAGACCGCATAGAGACACTGGAGCGGAAAATCATCAAGTCCGACGACTAACACCCCTGCGAATTGAGGACCATAATCTTGCCCTGCTGCTCGCAAGGATCGGAATTCTCCATAGAAGCACTAGGTCGTGTACTCATAAAGTGAAAAGGGATTCTCTTTTCGGCTCTGATGTGATTCAAGCTTCCAAACAGCGGGAGATTGAGGATGCAGGGCCGGCACGATCTGACGGATGCGGAATGGGCGATCATCTCGCCGTTGCCGCCTGACAAGCCGCGGGGCGTTCCGCGGGTGGACGGCCGGCGGGCGATCAGCGGGATCTTTCACGTCCTGCGCACCGGCACGCCGTGGCGCGACCTTCCGGAACGCTGCGGGCCGTATACGACAGTCTGCAATCGCTACAACCGCTGGGCCAAGCAAGGGGTGTGGGAGCGCCTGTTCGGGGCGCTGGCGACGGGCTCGCCGGGATCTCTGCATTTCCTCGACTCCTCGGTGGTGCGCGCCCACCAGCACGCCGCGGGCGGAAAAAAGGGGGTCCGGACCACGCCATCGGACGCTCGCGAGGCGGGCTGAGCACCAAAATCCATGTCGTCGTCGACGGCCTTGGCCGGCCGCGCCGCTTCGTGATCACCCCGGGCCAAGCCTCTGACAAGGCTGCCGTGCCGGCCCTCCTTGACGGCCTTGAGCCGGCCCGGGACACCGTCGCCGACCGCGACTGCGACGCCCGCACCATCCTCAAACGCATTGCCGACCATGGCTCTTGCCCCCACATCCCGACCCAACGGGATCGCCGGGAGCAGCGCTCCGCATCCCATGATCTCTACCGCCAACGCAATCTCGTCGAACGCTTCTTCAACAAGCTCAAGCACTTCCGAGGCATCGCGACCCGCCATCACAAGCTTGCAGGAAACTTCCTCGCCGCAATCGCCCTTGCCTGCATCCGCCTCTGGATCAAAACTAATGAGTACACGACCTAATCAGGCTATCGACCTGCTCGATTTTTTTTCTTTCACTGGTTTCCATTTGATCGACAGCCATCGGCATACGTGCCTTGGCCCGAGCGTCAGCGACACTCAGACCTGCCTGCGGAGGCGCCCCTGCTCATCGTCAATGCGGTGGAACTGCGAACGGGATCTGCTTTCTATTTTTCGCAAAGAAGTTCAGGGACTTGGCGTATCGGAGAACTGGCCGCTCGGGATATCCCGTTGGCTCATACAGTGAGCGCATCTGCGGCCTATCAACTCAGGTTGCCAGCCCTAGATGGGGTTCTGCCATTCAATACAAAAGATGGGACGCGCCGCGAGGAGCGCTTGATCCTGACCGATGGTGGAACCTACGACAATTTGGGGCTTGCGCCACTTTGGCCGGATCGCGATCCAGAGATCAGCCTGAATGTGACCAAGGTGGATACTATCATTTGCTGCCGCGCTGGATATGGGCCTCGCTTCGACGCGCCCACACAGTTCTTTTTGGCATGGATGAAAAGTGTCTTCTCCTGCATTTTCGATCGCACGCAGAATGCTGCGACAAAGAGGCTGTTCGATCTGTTGAAGGCTGGCGAGCTCAAAGGTGTCATCATGCCGTACCTCGGACAAAACGACGCCCGATTGGCGTGCCCACCCGATGATCTTGTTACCCGCGAGGACGCTTTTGCGTATCCCACCGATTTTTCAGCTTTGGTTCTGACGCCGGAGCCTGGCGAAGATCACGCCGCTTGCATTCAAGGCTGGCTCAAGGTCTTGAAAGACGATAAGCGCGCGGCAGATTTCCTGCAGGGCTTGCAGCCGGTCGTTGAGGAAGAGCCGCGACAGGCCGTGGCGTGATAAAAAATCGCGGTCAAGCCCATCAGGCTTGGCCGCAATCGGTCTGATGCAGACCATTCAGATGTGCCGTATCCTCGACCTTTAGCTTGCAACAAGATCGATGTGGCACACAAGACAGTCAATGTATACTCTTCAAGAGGAAAACAGAGCATTCATAGATGCTCTGTTTTACATTTATGGATAATTGATATACGATCTTTGTTGGAAAAAGAGTATGAAAAGATACCCATGAGCAGCGTCAAGGACACAGCCAGGAGACAATATGCCCGCGCACTGAACAGTGCCGCGAGCCAGGTTGCTGGCCTCAAAGCGCCGCGCGAGGGCTGGATCAGCACCATGCGCAAAGCGCTGGGCATGTCCGCGCCCGAGCTTGCCAAACGCCTGGGTGTCACCAAACCGGCAATCTATCAGGCCGAACGCAAAGAGCGAGACGGTGGCGTCACGCTCGGCCATATGGAACGCCTGGCCGAGGCGATGGGCGGCAAATTCGTCTATGCCATCGTGCCCGATGGCCAGATCGAAGACATCCTGCGCGACCAGGCTCGCGCCAAGGCCGTGGCCGTCGTGCGGCGGGCAAGCGCGCATATGGCCTTGGAAAAGCAATCGCTTTCCGCTGAACGGATGCGGGAGGAGATCGACCGCCTGGCCGACCAGCTTCTTCGTGAACGCCCCTCGGACTTCTGGGAGACGTCATGAAGCTTGAAGAACCCGAAAGCGCAACCCCGCTTGATCCCGATGAAATCAACGGCCTGAAATTCGATCACATCACAACGCGCGGTGAGTTGGACGAGTTGGAGCAGGCCAACATCACCGAAGGTCTGGGATGGCTGCCACGCCGCCGCCGCGGCGATATTCTCGCTGACGACTTCGTGCGCACGCTGCACAAGCGCCTGTTCGGCGAGGTCTGGGATTGGGCCGGAACCTATCGTCTGCGCGAAAAGAACATCGGCATCGAGCCGTTTCAGATTGGCATGCAACTGCGCATCCTTCTGGACGATGCGCGCTTTTGGGCTGAGAACGACACCTTCGATCCGCTTGAAGCGGGCGCACGGTTTCATTGTCGCATGGTGCAAATTCACCCTTTTCCGAATGGCAATGGACGGCACGCGCGGATCGCCACCGACATCTATCTGTCGGATTGCTTCGACCACCCGCCGGTCGAATGGGCGAGCGGTTTTGACCTTCAGGCCGATAACGCCAGACGTGAAGCCTATATCGCGGCCTTGCGCTCTGCCGATGCAGGCGACTTTGCCCCCTTGCTGAGATTTGTCGAGAGCAACGGCAACGCTGGCTGACTCTGCCAGTGCCCCACTGCTTGCGGTTTTGCTGATTTGAACAAACCTGCATCCTTTCAGTTGGTGGGTTAGGGAACCTCTGAATGCAGCCTGATTTTGGGCGTGTCATTGCGCATCCGGTGCGCGTCCGCTGTCTTGCGCCACGCCTTTCTTTTGGGGGACCACGACATGCAGCGCCTTCGGCAATTGACCTTTGCGAGCCTTGAACAGGATGGCAAGAAGCGCCGCGAGATCTTTTCCGGAGCGGATGGACGGCCCGGTCCCTTGGGCGCGCCTGTGGAAGCCCGCATTGCGCCGGCGTGTCCAAAGGGCGGCGACAAGGGGCGACAGCCGCATTCGCTGCTGGCGATGCTGCGCATGCACTGCGTGCAGCTGTTCTGCAATCCGGCGATCTGGAGATACACCGGACGAGGAAGGGGAACCGGCGGCATTTCGGGATGAAGCCGCGCATCGGCACCGACCTGACGCCTTCGGGCCGGCTTCCGCACGGCAAGGAGGAACGGATCTGGACTGATGCCGGGTATCGCGGGATGGGGAAGCGGGTGTTCTGCTATGACAAGGTTCGCTGCCGGGTGCTGGAGAGGAACGTGCAGCGGCTTGTGCCGCTTTTGGGATTCTCGAACCCGATGATTGCCCAGCCGCACTTGTCGTGACAGGGGAGAAGAGTGTCCGGAATTTGCCGGACCGGTCCTGCGGGGGCTGAAACGGTGGCGGTTCAGCCCCGAAAACGCGCATTTGGGCTTCCGGATCGCGGGAAACCGACCGGTACAGCTGGGAACAGCAATTCCCGCAGTCAAAATCACCGCAAAAAAATCAGAGATTCCCTAGCTTTATATCCATCTCAAGTGAACTTGGCGTGCAGCCTCTTTGCCGCCGACAAGATCGGCGGAAGTGCAGTATCTGAGCTCGAGCTTCGACGGCCGGTGTGCGGTCGCACCCTTTCCACCCTCGCTCAACAAGCTGCGCTGGGTTGTGTCCGCCATCACAATATCGCGTCACTCCGAATAAAGCGGGGGTTCTGGAGGTAAAGAAACATAGTGGTTTCTGATTTATTTGAAACAGTCCGGTCGACGAGGTCGAACTTGGCCGCTCCAATCCGTGAACAAGCAAGTTTTCCTCGCGCTCGGAGCGGGCAACGATGACGAGAGCGACCGGCAGGATGGCGCTTTTGAGCTAGCTCAAGGTCGCCTTCATTGTGGATGGTTTCCATGGCGGCGAGCGACGTTCGAGACATTCAGCTGCGAACTTGGTCAGCATCGGGCCGGAAGCGGGAAAGGGCAGGAGATCGCCGCTAACCTTCTCGCGCCAGTTCGGCTGGACCTGGATCTCCTCGCCGCCGTTGACCATGCGCCCGCCTTGTCGCGTGCTTCCAGCAGTCGGCGAGGAACGCTGGAGCAAACGCCCGCATATTGGCACAGGTGGTCAGCAACCGCGCCGCGTGCCGTCTGTCCTCGACTGTGTGGCAAGGCTCATTGCTGTGTCCTCCGCAGAATCCAGGTGCTGCTCTCCAATTGCCTCCAACCGAAGCGAATTTCCGTGCACCGACAGCGAAGGAATCAGGGAGGGGCGTTCGGTTTGCACCGCAACGATGTCTCAATCGACCCGGGTCTTGCAGACACAAGCCCTCGGCGTCGCGCCGAGACGCCGAGCGGCCACCTTCCATAGTGGCCCATGGCCCGCCTCTGGACCCGCGATCGCGTGCGCGATCTCATGCAGCACGGTGTCCCGGATCTGTGCGTCGTCGTCATCCAAGGCATGAGCACGGGTGATTCGGATCACGCGCTCCCTGAAATTGCAGTCGCCGAGGCGTCGTCTGGACTCGACGAAGGCGAGGGTCCAGTCCGCGAGCCCATGCTCGTCCATCAGTTGTCGGGCTTCGGTGGCGATGGCGTTCAGCCGTTCCGCTCCATTCCGCCCAGTCTCCCCTTCTGCCCGTCGGAGCAGGCTGTAGGGGACGTCCCAACAGGCTTTCCCGCAGCGCACCCGCGCTTTCTTGGGGTTGAGCTTCACGATCTCGCCGCACATCGCTCCCCCGGAATTCGGGAACGTCACCTTGTCGCCCAAGCGCCAAGCTGCGCGCGCCTTGTCGTGATGCGTTACCATGATGGTGCGCCGCTCTCTCTCTGAGGCTTTCAATATCGGCTCGGGGACTCTCCAGATGCGCTCCTCGGTGTCGATCACCTTGGCGAAGCGCCGGCGTCCCTGCCGCTCGAGGAGATGCCCGTGAATTGTCTCCCCTTTGTGGGCGAACCGGACGGCGGATCCGATGGAGAGCAGGGTTTCGTCGGTGTTATCGCGCATCGGCTTTTTTTCTCATGAGTCCAGGCTTCCCTCCGAGGCGATCCTTTCGGACGGTTGGACGATGCATTGAACGCCGGGGGACATCCTGGAGCAGCAGCGGATGGGGCAAGGCGATCGGGAGTCGCTGCGATCCCGTGTCTCATTCGCACACCGCTCCGCTGCCGTCGTGCATGAATGGCGGCGGGATGGCCTCGCGCCGGTCGATGTCAGGGTGGTGTTTGCGGGCGCTTCGATCTCGCGCAGCCGATTCATCATGCCTCGGACACAATCGCAATCCTCGATGACGGAAATCATCGTCGCAATATTCTCCATTATCTCCGGTTGCCGACGAATCCGGACCAGCACCAGGGCGGAGGCATCGAACCGGGCTTTCAGCCCGCCAATGTCGTTCGCGGCGATGCCGCGAGCGGCAAAGGCCCTTTGATCCTCCCTGACGGCCATCTCTCCGCACCTCACGCAACCCGTCTTCATCGAGGGTGCATTTGAAACTTGAGATCCAGCGGTGTCAACCGTTTCCGATAGGGAATTCGCATCGCAAAATTATACACTTGCGCAGGAGCGGGTTGGCGCTGGCGTGACAGACGCAGATTGGTATTCGATGAAAAACTCGGTCGTCAAGAAACAATGCAGTCCATGACTCTTTCAGCTCGAAGAGAAGGATATCCAAAGTGCGAGCGACAGTGGTTTCGCCGGTCTTGACTGGCGAGCGTGCCCGGTGGGTCGTGATCGACCGGATGCTTGCCTGACGCCAGATGCAGCGCATCGAGCGTCTGCTACCAGACAGGGACCGGAAAGATCCCCAACGCTTGCGCGAGCGCCAACGGGACAAGCTCTGGCATCGAAACCCGCCGATCTTCGACCAAGAGATGCACGAGTGCGGAGGGCGTGTCGAGGTGGATCACCGGTCGCCCCGGTTCTCGTCCAGTTCGCCGAGGATTTCGTCCAGGGAACCTCTGAATATAGCCTGATTTTGGGCGTGCAAAGGCGCATCCGGGGGGGCCTGCTGAAGGAGGGCAGCATCGTTGACGCCACCATCATTTCGGCGCCGTCGTCGCCACCGGATGGAGCAATGTCTCATCAAGAATGTCTTCAGGCTTGTCTGTCCGCCGAGAGACCTCCTTGTTGCAGCAAATGATTTTGTGATCTTTGAGCAGCAGAGTGGCGTCAAGATCGGCCCAATCACCATAACCCCACTGCACGGCAATGTCTATGTCGTCCCGTAAAAAGTCAGGAGTCTCTGCCATCGTGGTCATGCACAGATCGGAATTGGGCACGGTCTCGCAAAAACGCTCAAGCCGTGGCAGCAAATGGCGTGTTGCCTTGGCAGCACCGCCGCGTGGAAAGCCTTCAGCGCGTTTGGCGGTGGAAGTCTAATGCGCCTGTTAATCGTTGCGGCCGGGGTGCGAAATCATATCACGGCCCTTTCCACGAAAGGATCGTTGTGCGCGACTCTATCATACGTCAACGACGAAAGATCCAACGATCTGAAAGCCCCATGGATAATCCATTCCGCGATGCCGCGCCCGATGGCCGGAGCTTGCTGGAGCCCGTGCCCTGAAAATCCGTTGGCGAAAATGAAGTTGCGGACTTCGGGGTGTGGGCCGGCAACGGCATTCTGGTCCAACGTGTTATACGCGTAGTGGCCGGCCCAGAAATTCACTAGCTTGATTGCCTCGAAATTCTTCGAACGCCCGGCAAGATGCATCCAAACTCTGTCGAACTCCTCATGACGCGGTTCAAAGTCGTCCCAATCCACCGCAGGGTCGTCCTCAGGCTTGGTGCCTGAAAGGAAGAACTTGCCTTCCGGGCGGCAGAAAGTACCGGAAGGATCGATCATCAGCGGCAGGCAGCCTTTGTTGACGGTTGCGGTGCCTTGCGGACTTTGCGCGCAATCGAATGCGAACAATGTCCGCTTTCGAGGTTCTACGGGTATGCTCAGTCCTGCCATTGCTGCGGTCTTGGCAGCGCGGGTGCCGGAAGCATTTACGACCGTGCCACAATGCAAGGTGCGACCGCTGGCGAGAGCCACCGCTGTGATTCGGTCGCCGTGCCGTTGAATGCTCACGACCTCGTCAATCACATAGTCCGCGCGTTGCATCCGCGCCTTTTTGCGGAAGCCGTTCATCAGGCCGGTATTGGAGAACCATCCCTCGCCGGACCGACCGTAGCTGGCGAGCTTCAGGTCATCGACATGCAGATGGGGAAAGGCGGCTTTGACTTCATCGCGGTCCCACAGGACCACGTCGGTGCGCAAGCTTTTTTGCACATCGTGGTTCTCGCGCAGAACTTGTGCCTGCTCATCCGTTGCAGCCAGGAACAGGTAGCCGCCTTCGTGAAAATCCAGTTCAGGCCTTTCGCCATCCACTTCCATTGTGTCGGCAAACTCGCGAATGAACTGTGTGCCGAACTGGCCAATCCGCACGTTAATCGGATTGGAGAACTGGTTTCTAATCGAACTGGAGCTGAGCGAAGTGGAGGCCGTGGCAAATGTCGGGTCTTTCTCGATGATGGCGACGGATCCCTTGAAATCAGCGTTTGCCGTCAAAAAATAGGCGGTTGCGCTGCCGATGACAGCGCCGCCGACAATCACCACGTCATAGCTGCCTTTCATTTGCCGCTCTCATCGTCTGGGTGGCCTAGGTCGCAAAACCAGCCGCCGAGATACTTGACTGAAGGTGCATTCGGGTCCGATGCTTCCGTTCGCGCCTCAATCGCTTCGCGCCAAGGCTCAGAGGAATCGCGCGGGATAAAGCCGAGATGGTTGGCGTCGGCGTTGTCTGCCACCTTGACTTTGTTGTTTGAGATGCCGAAACTGATTGTATGGCCGATCCAGGGTGCCGTCAGCGCCGCCGCCGTCAGCCGAACGCAATCGTCAAAGGACAGGTACGACCAAAGCATCCGCCGGTCGGCCGGTTCGGGGAATGACGAGAAAATCCGCAAGCATGCGGATTCGATGCCGAACTTGTCCCAATAAAGACGCGACAGGCTTTCGACAAAGTTCTTTGACACGCCGTATAGGCTGTCGGGCCGCACCGGAGCATTGACGCCGATATGCGCACTGACCTTAGTCCTGCGAAATGCAGCAATCGCGCTCCTGCGACTTCAGGCGCGCATCTAGGACCAGAATGCCTCCGATATTCCATTGACTTGGCGGTCTTGGCTATTCTTTGATCCCCGGCCCCGAGCTTCGCCCGTCGGACCTGCCAGCTCCAGAGAGAGGACACCTGCCCGTAGACACTTGGAGGCGAGCAGTGGAAGGTTGCTAGCCCCTGCGGTTTCAGGATCAGAACCCGAATCAAAAACTGTTGCGAAATGCTCTCATCCGGTCCTGGATATGCATGCAAGCATGCGGGGTTTATCTTGGCATGCAATTAGGGGAGAGCCAAATGGATTTTTAAGGTGGTGGTTGCCGGGCGCGTGGCGCCAAGAATGCGCTTCGCAAAGTAGTGCTCCGACGGACTGGCAGTGTCCGGCGCAGTGCGCCTCGAATAAACAGGTTTTGGAGCATCAAATCGCATGTTTGTTCCGCGACACTCCTTACAGCGCTGTCGCTGCGCGTTGTTCGCAGCTTTCGATGAAAGCTGAAAGTCATTGTCCCGACTCTTGCAGGGGTATCTAGACGTGGACCGCCATCAAGCCGCTTATCCTTGGGGACGCACTCTGCTTTGCTCGCTCCCGGGATTATGCAGCGCTCCTTGATTCGATCTACAACATTGTATCTTTGGCCAGCGAGCTTATGTCCCGACATAGACTTTCCCAATTTCCGAATTTCAACCCAAGGGCTTCCAGTTCGATTGCCGGGATCAGGCGGCTAAATCCTGTTTCGAGACCATGATTTACCAAGCACAGAAACTGATCGATTTTTGATTGATTTTGCGACATTTTCACGCAATTGCTCGTTCGTTACATTTACGCAATGCGGCCAGAGGCGCGCCAAGGTCATGTGCCAAGGCAACCGCTCTGCCTGGCGGTCAGTGTGCCGATTGGTGCCTCCACTCTATCAGAGACGATCGAGGCCGTGTTCATCGCAGTCCTTGACAGAAGATCCGCCTCGTAGGTCTGGAACCACTGGCACGCCGCCCAAGTCGTAGCGTCCTCGCTCGCCGGGTTCTTGAGCACAATCAACCCGAAAAGCAATCCGTTGACGAACAGGACAATATCGGACTGGCGCCAGTGCATGTTCTCGACAACCGTGTACCGGTTCAGCATGCGGAAGGCATTGTCGAACGTCGCGGTGGGAAGGTCGCGATTGACTTGGGTCAGCGCGTCGCGGAGCCGCCTTTCCAGTAGAATGGCACTGTAGTCCGCTCGGCATCCGGCGTATCGGGGCGATGCTGAGGCTGTAGGCAACATTCCTGACAAGGATCCAAGTCATTCAAGAATTGTGTCCTCAAAATCGATTCTGACACTTTTTCATTCGCCGACTCCGCCAACATATTGGCACCTAGGCGGACCATCAGGTCTTTGCCAGAAGGCGCGCTTTCCGAAATCAGCGGTGTGAGTGCGGTCAGCACCTAGGGACCGGCCGAGGCACCATTCCCCGCTGTGTTAGATAGAGCAGGTAAGCAACCCCAATTCTGGATAAGAGGGGTGAGGGGGTTCCCAAATCGGGCGTGGCCTGATTCTGTATCCGCAATCAAAATCAACGGATGGGATCCCCTCAATGAGCACCTCCATCATCGCACTGTTCTGCTGTCTCGACGACTTTGCAAAGACCTTTGAAGAATGGGAGCGGCATCGGCTGATCGGCACAGGCCGCCAGCGCTCGCGCTCGGGCAAGCTCTCGCTCAGCGAAAGGCTCTTCATCATGGTGCTGTTTCATCTCTCGCCCTTCAAGCATTTCAAGGCTTTCCGGTTCCATGGCGTGGAGCGGAAATATCGCGACTGCTTTGGAGACCTGCCAAGCTGCGGACGGTTTGTCGCCCTGATGCCGCGCTTGCTGGTTCCGTCTTGCATCTTGATGCAATGCTTTCGCGGTGAGGAAACCGGAATCTATTTTGTGGACAGCACCAAGCTCTCTGTCTGCCACAACGCACGGATCAACCGGAACAAGGTCTTCAAGGGACTGGCCAAGCGGGGCCGCAGCACCATGGGGTGGTTTTTCGGGTTCAAGCTGCATCTGGTCATCAACGACAAGGGTCAGGTCATGGCCGTCAAGATCACGCCTGGAAACACCGACGACCGCAAGCCGCTTGAGACCATGATTGCCGAGTTGAAAGGCAAGGCGTTCGGCGATAAAGGCTGCATTTCGAAGCCGCTTTTCCAGCGTTTGCGGCAACAGGGCCTGCACCTGATCACTGGCATTCGCCGCAACATGAAAAACTTTCTTCTGCCCATTCTGGACCAAATCATGTTGCGGAAGCGGTTCATCATTGAAACGCTGTTCGATAAACTGAAATCAAGCATGGGATTGGAACGCACACGACACCGATCCCCAACAAATGCCTTCGTTCATATCCTGTCATGTCTGGCTGCCTATATTCTGGCGCAGCCAAAGGTCAAAATCGGCAAAATCGTCGTGCCAGACGCCATTCGGTGCATTCCAAAAGAAAACAGAGCTTATCCATAACTCGGGTTAAGCAGCATTCTCCTGCAACTGCTGTAGAGTGGTTCGCTGAACATGGTTTGCTCGATATTTCCAGGAAGGGCCTCTGGAGCGTGGCCCTGTGAATTGCCGAAAAGCGATGAAATCTCGCCTCTCGCTGATAGACCGCCTCTCAATGCGTTGGTCGCGGCTGTGCCAGCTGAGGCCCTCGTCGTATTCCAGGAGCAAGCACCGAGTGCCTGCATACGCTGTTATCAAGTCAGATGCCGCTTGCCCTGCATCATCCATTTGTACCTTCCAAAGGATTCTTTCCAAAGGACAAGGGTCTCGCAACCCCATCAAGGCCGTGCTCCGCTAGGTCGTGTACTCATTAGTTTTGATCCAGAGGCGGATGCAGGCGAGGGCGATTGCGGCGAGGAAGTTTCCTGCAAGCTTGTGATGGCGGGTCGCGATGCCTCGGAAGTGCTTGAGCTTGTTGAAGAAGCGTTCGACGAGATTGCGTTGGCGGTAGAGATCATGGGATGCGGAGCGCTGCTCCCGGCGATCCCGTCGCCAGCGCCCCGAACAGGCGCTCCCACACCCCTTGCCTAGCCCAGCGGTTGCAGCGGTTGCAGACTGTCGTATATGGCCCGTAGCATTCCGGAAGGTCGCGCCACGGCGTGCCGGTGCGCAGGATGTGAAAGATCCCGCTGATCACCCGCCGGTCGTCCACCCTTGGAACACCCCGCGGCTTGTCAGGCAGCAACGGCGAGATGATCGCCCATTCCGCATCCGTCAGATCGTAGAGAATCCCTTTTCCCTTTATGAGTACACAACCTAGCCGCCGTTCGTTCAGCGTGCAGTCGCACACTAGGTTCTCGTGCAGGGGGGCAAATATGGAACTACGCGCCGCGCAGAGACTTCACTCGGCAGACGACCGAGACCGCTGTCAAGCTGCCGCAAACTGCAACCGAATGGAAAAAATGAAAAGCGATTGTCCTGCAATGCCGATTGTTTGCATTCACTGGTTGCAGTGGTTAGATTAAATCGTGCGGGCCTAAGCTTGCGCTTGGAGAAATAATGAGCGAACGAACGGAAGGCACAGTCGTGCAACCGCAAGCGGTGGATTGGGAGCAGTTGCTTCTTGTCTACATGCACGACCCCGTCGATAAGGCGATCAACATTCGCGGACACGAGGCACGAGCGGCACGCTATGCAGCACGTGCGCTCGAACGTCACATCACCCGAGCCGAAATCAAATCCTCCACCGCGCTGGCGGACCCGCTCGCGGCGATTGCCGAGCGAGTCCCGATGCCAACAGCGGGAACCAACGGTGAGCGCGCCGTTGGACCCGATCACGGTCGCCTTGAAATTCGCCACCCTGTCAGTGCTCAGCCAGAGGTGCTTGAGGGCTTGGTGATCAACGAGACAGCAGTTCTCGAGACAATTGGCGAAATCGTTGATGGCCTCAATGACCCGCGCAGGCGGTTTCTTGCATTGTGGCGATTGCTTCCTGATTGCCTCGAAAGTCGATTTGGGCACGCATTCACGCGTCAACCTGCCGACACGCGCGTGCCCGACCATACTCTGACGAACCATTCCGACATAACCAGTGGAATTTGGGCAAGTAGACCCGGCTCGTATGGAGGTGCTTACCTGTCGCTATCGCTCGGTCCAGTACAGCAATTTATAGCGGCGGCCCGGACAGTGCGCGACCTTTGGTCTGGAAGTGCGATCCTTTCATGGCTGACATTTCAGGGATTGAAGCCCGTAGTCGAAAGATTCGGCCCAACCGCGATTGTGTTTCCAGCCCTACGCGGCAATCCGCTGATGGACCTTTGGTTGCGTAAGGACGCGGGACTCGGTGAGCGCATTGATCTTCCTTCGACGTCAGCTCGACGTTCTCCGTCTATTCCCAACCGTTTCTTGGCACTTGTTCCATGGGGTCGTGACGGGCTTGACGGCAATGCCATGGCAGGTCTGTGCACTGAATCCGTTCACGCTGCATGGCGACAGTTGTCGGAGGATGTGCTCATCAAGATCGATCCAGCGTTGGCCGCAATTGACCGTGATTGGGCGCGTCGTTGGCGGGGACAGGTCGAGCAGTTTTTTGAAGTGCGTAGCTCTGTTGTACCCGAGCGTCCACTCAATGATCAGTATCTGGCGAGACTGATAAATAATTCCAGTTCTTTTGATAGCGTATGGCCCGCCGCCGCTGCCGTTCGCGGTCTAGCGAAAGCAATTCCAGAGGACGAACGACCTAAATACGAACAAATGTCGTCCGGCCGGTGGCAGGCCCAGCTTGAAGCCTCGGCTCGCGTCATGGAAGCGAAACGCCGCATCCGTCATGTTCCACGGACAAATGAAATGATTCCGTCACCTGCCAAATGCAGCCTCTTCGGCTCTTTCGAACAGATGGGTCCGGCCGGACTTGATGACGGACGTCGTTTCTGGAACTCAGCGGAAGAGTCGCTTGGCGTCTGCGGGGTTCGCCTGCGCAAGACCGAACGTTTCTCGGCGGTCGCTTTGTGCAAGCGCTTTGCGGCACCGGTAACGTTGGCACGAGAACTCGATCTTGCACCGGATGATCTGCGGTTCCCAGACACTGCTACAGTTGCTGCAGGCGACTGGCTTCGAACCGCATGTATCGACCCAGACAATATCCGGCAGCACGAGAAATATTGGAGTGGCCGTTGGCTCCACCAAGCGAACCGCAATGCGATTGAGGAGGGCGAAAAGCCGCCGCCGCAGAACGTATGGGAGAGGATTCGCTCAACACGAGATGCTCATGGCCGCCCGCCGGTCTATTACGCTATCCTGATGATGGATGCTGATAATATGGGGGAGTGGCTCAGGGGCGATCGCGCACCAAGTTTGCAGAACGTATTGCATCCAAAAATACTCGAATATTACGAAGGTCTTGGGGAATGCGCACGGAACGGACTCAAGGCTCTCCGACCTGTCGGCCCGGCACTTCACGCGTCGATTAGTGATGCATTGAACAACTTTGCCAGCCGTGTCGCATCAGCTGTAGTGCGTGAACATGCCGGAACACTGATATATTCGGGAGGCGACGACGTGCTCGCGTTGCTGCCGGCGAGGTGCGCTGTTGCGTGCGCTTACGCACTGCAAAGTGCGTTCCGGGGCGTCGGAGACGAAACTTCGCCAGGCTCGACATACATCGACGGCCGCCGGTTACTAACGATGGGTAATAATGCAAGCATGTCGGCGGGCATTGCTTTTGTGCATATCAAGGAGGATCTGCGTTTTGCTTTGCAGGCCGCGCGCGATGGAGAAGCAAAGGCCAAGAAGTCAGGGCGAAATGCGCTTTCATTGCGCTTCATGCGCCGGTCCGGAGAACATGCCGATGTTGTCCTCGATTGGGATCTTGCGCCCTGGTTCCAAGATCTCGTCGAACTGTTCGCGGGCGGTGTCACCGATCGTTGGGCCTACCGGTTGCGTGCCGAACTTCCAACACTTGAAGGCGATGAGATACCTGAGCCAGCGCTTCGTGCGGAGATTCGACGCTTGGTCAATCGAACGAGCGACGGTGACGAAGCACGGAAAGCGGGTTTGACAGGTGCTGTTGCCGAAGACTGGTGGCACCGTTTTACGGAATTGGGTCGTCAGCGCGGTCACTCGACCGGGGAGTTGCTGCAAGCTTTCATTTTGACATGCCAGGGCGCGTCCTTTGTGGCGCGGGGCGACGATGCCTAACACGTCAAGCGCAAATCACGAGGTTACCCTTCGGCTAGAGATGGAGCCGGTCGATACGCTGTTCTTTCGAGATGCTCGACCGTTTGAAGCCTCGTCGCGCGCGGCGTCTGGATTGCCGATGCCCCAGACTCTCGCTGGTGCGCTGCGCACGATACTTATCGAAATGCACGGTTGTTCATTGGCTCGACTAGGTAAACTCGTCAGCCAAGGTACAAGTTTTAGTGATGCTCTGGCGAGTTTCAGCCCTGAAATTGGCGGTATTGCCCAAGTTGCAGTGAGCGGCCCGTGGTTTAGCCGTGGGGGAGCGGTGCTCTTTCGTGTCCCGGCGAACCTGATGCGTGAGAAGGGGACAGACCGCCTTGTTCGTCTCGACCCACTCGCTTCGCCTCCTCTGGGCTGGCAGCCCGCCATGAAGGGGATGCTACCTCTTTGGCGGTGGGGTCGATCGCCCCAGGAGGCAATCGACGGCTACATGACAATTGAAGGGCTTCGTCAGTTTCTCGAGGGTAGGACACCGAAGGATGCAGACATCGTTTCCCCAAGCTCTATCTTTGATTTCGATGACCGCACCGGCGTTGGTATCGACGAGAAAAGCAATGCCGCAGGAGATGGACGTATCTACGGTGCACGCAGGCTTGCGCTGGGGCACAACACGACGCTTGTTGCAGAGGTGAGGGGACCGGCTAATGCTCTAGCGCCGTTAGACAGTCACGCCAAGCTGATGCGCCTTGGCGGTGAAGGAGGACATGTGAGATTGCGCTGCCATCCAGAGCGCATCGACTGGCCAGATATTCCTCCTAGCGAAGGTACCGGACGCCTCGTGATGATGACATCACCAGCTTGGTTCAATGGCTGGCTTCCGCCCAATCTTCATCCACTCGCGGCAGCTGTTCCTAGCCCCCTCGCCGTGTCTGGATGGGACATGGCAAGAGGCGGGCCGAAGCCGAACCGCTTCATGGTACCTGCCGGAACCGTTTACTATCTGAAAGCTGGAGATAAGATGTCGGTGGACGGACTTGTTCCATTAGACGACGCTCTGGTTGGCTTAGGAAACTTTGTAGAAGGAAATTGGCGCCATGTCTGAAGCTAACATGATGTTTATACATGCGTTGACGGGACTTCACCCTGGTAGCGGTACGGCCCTCGGCGTGGTGGACCTGCCGATTCAACGTGAGCGTCATACCGGCTGGCCGATTATTCCAGGTTCATCGATCAAGGGCGTTTTGCGCGCGGAAAGTCAGCGCCACTTCGGAAAGAAGAACGAAAGTACACTTGTTGCATTTGGGCCGGAGACCGCGGACGCGGGCGCCCATGCTGGTGCCGTCGCCTTCTCCGACGCGCGCATTCTCGCTTTTCCAGTTCGGTCTTTGACAGGTGTCTTTGCGTGGGTGACCTGTCCCGCAGTCCTTGGTCGGCTTGATCGAGATCTCAGTGTCGTCGGCGGTGCCTTAACCGAATTTCCTTCACCGGAACATGATACTATCGCCTGCGACGCTGAAAGCCCTTTGTTGGCAACCGGCAATCGCGTGATGTTGGAAGAGTTCGAGTTCATACGCAGCGGTGACGCTGTCGGTATCGCTGATTGGGTCGCGGTGCGGGCGGTAGGCGACAATGAGACGGCTAACCGACTGCGTGCGCACTTTGCAGTGTTGCATGACGACGATTTTACTCACTTCGTGCGCTACGCGACCGAGGTCGTGGCGCGGGTGGGTCTCGATTACGACTTGAAGACGGTACGTAAAGGCGCGTTATTTTACGAAGAATACCTGCCTTCAGAGACACTTCTTTATTCTTTGGTGGCCGCCACTGACAGCCGCCGTCCCGAGTGCCAGTCGTCAGCGGAGAACGTGATGAAATGGTTGACAGACCATGTGCCGCCAGTCGTCCAGATTGGTGGTGGCGAAACCGTGGGCAAGGGGTTCTGCGCGGTACGCTTTGATGCACTGGACAAAGACAAGGGGTTGACACAATGAGGGCGAACCAACCCACACTCGACCAGTGCCGCGCACGCCATGCGTGGAAGGCAGTAGAACACGCCCGCACCCTGAAAAATGCCGCCGACTATGCTCGCGAAGCAAAACACCTGCCTGTGCGGATCAAGACCTCGGGTCTTGGCCAAGCTGCAGCCTTCCTCCATGCCAAAGCAGGATCGGATAAAGGAGATGCACGTACGGTCCTTCTCACTGATCTCGGCAATTGGCTAATTGTGCATCGTAAGTTGGACGCCGCGCCGAGTGGCGGCGTCGGGCGGGATGCAGTGATTAAGATGATCGTAAACGGGGATGCCCGCCGTCTTCGTCGAGCGACCGAGGAGGCGCTACTGTATCTACAATGGTTGGTCCGGTTCAACGAGGCCGAGATCGTCGACGACAAATAGACTGAACGATGATGGTTTCCGACAAATACTCATCTTCCGGGCTGTGCCTGCCGCAATCGACGCGCAAGCTGATTTGCGATGTTCTCGCTGAGAAGCGGCATCCTGGCCTCCAGCTCGACAAGCTATCGTTGGCTGGTGAGATGGAAAAACAGAGCGAGGTGCTTGCAGAGGTCACCAAATGCACGGGCGACGACACGCTACTTCAGAAGCTGCTCACTCGTCGTATCGCGACCTTCGACTCAATGAAGGCACATCGATTTGAGCTGGCTACGCGTGGGTCGTTGACGTTGCATCTGTCGCGATCAGGCTCGGTAGAAAATGCAGGAATCGCGTTTCACCCAGTTTATGGTTTCGTCTATCTTCCGGGAAGCGGCCTCAAGGGACTTGCTCGCGCTTGGGCCGAAACTGTGTGGGCACCGTCCCAGCCCGACGCCGTGGATGCGTGGCGAACCATCGAGCAAGCTTTCGGCTGGAGCAAAGGATCGGAACGGCACAAACGTTGCTGGCGACCGGGCGAGATTGAAATGCCTGATGGATCGGCCGCAGGCAGAATTGTGTTTCATGATGCTTGGCCACTCCGCTGGCCGGAGGTCAAGACGGATATCGTCAACAACCACAATTCCAACTACTACGCGGGAAAAGACGGTCCGGGCGACTGGGAAGATCCAAAACCTGTGTACTTTCTCGCGATAGGCGAAAAGGTTCCGTTCGAGTTCATCATTTCTGACAACCGTCCGACGGATGACGGCTTGCTTGGGTTTGCGCGAGAATGGCTCACGGCCGCGTTGCAGTTCGAAGGAGCCGGAGCCAAAACCGCGGCTGGTTACGGTCGGTTTGCCTCCATGGGCGGCGAGACCGAGATTGCGTTTCCTGAACACGTAGCAAACGCTCAGTTTAATCTTTGCCTAGCCACGCCGGCTTTTCTCGCCGGTGCCGACCAAGATCGCGAGGATTGCGATCTCCGTCCAGCCTCGCTGCGAGGCTTGTTGCGGTGGTGGTGGCGAACGATGCACACGGCGCATGTCGGCCATGAACAGCTCCGGCGTCTTGAAACAGCTGTCTGGGGCGATTCCGAGGTCGGCAGCCCTGTGCGGCTTGCGGTGGATTTCATCTCCGGTGGGAGTCCGAAGCAGCATCCTAACAAGAACGATCGGAATTTCCTTCGGGAGCACGGCATCAGCCAACCCGAACACAAACAGAAAGTTACACAGGGACTGTTTTACGCCTCTTACGGCATGGCCGAACGGCGCCAGCCGCGCCGTTGGCTCAGGCCCGCTGGTTCGCGCTGGAAGTTGACTGCCGCTGCACGCGATGGACGGTTTCGAGAGGGTTCCAATGGCGCGCAAGTCAAGCTACCGGCATCTATTTTGCTTGAGCAAGTGTCCGCAGCAGTTTGGTTGCTGGCGCGATTCGGTAGTGCAGGCTCTCGCTCGCGCAAAGGGTTTGGCTCGTTTGACGATGTCGAGGTCAAGGGCATTACATCGATCGAGGATTGCTGCGCCGCGGCCAAAAGGTTTCGCGCAGAGTGCAAATTTCAGCCAAGTGCAGATCGGTGCCAGGATAGCCCGGCACTAGACGATGCCGTCGTCACGAAACAGGACACGCCGTGGGAAGATCCTTGGTTTGTACTTGAACAGACAGGTATGATCCTTCAGCTGTTTGCCAAGAGGCGCAAGGCGGATGATCGGCTTGCGCTCGGGCTTCCGCGTAAGTCTGGTAGCGGTCGGAATACCCGTAACCTTCGGGTTGGCAACATCACGCGCCATGCCTCCCCGGCGATGTGGAGCGTAAGTACCAACCCGAACGAGAAGCTCACCGTCCGGTTAACAGCGTTTCCGGCACCGCGATTGCCGAACCGGGAGGCTAGCAAGGAAGTGCTGGACGAATTGGCTGAGTTCGCAAGCAAGGAGTTGAAAAAGCGGGTGCAAGGGCAACCGCGCGGCGCAGGCCAACGGGACCGGCACCGCACAGTTACGGGGAAGAGCGATCCACAGGATGGCAGTCTCTCTTCTCCCGTTCTTGAAAAGGGAAAGATCGTCGAGGCTGTTCTTCTTAAAGAACGAACCAAAAAAGGAGGCTGGCGAGCTCGGCATGAGGCGACTGGAGTGGAAATGCAGATCCAGAATACCGCCGATGTTCCGCATGAATATGAGCCAGGTAAAAAGGTCGAGTTGTTCGTTCACTCAAATAATGCTTTCCAATGGCTAAATGACAAGGTGAAACGACAGGCTGAAAAAACGCGCCAAGATGGGCGAGGGCACCATGGTGGGCGTAGACGTGACGAAAGAAGGTGAAACAGGATCAAGAATCTACCAGAATCCTCGTGCTTACCGTCGGCGCGGGCAACGCCGGCGATATGGAGAGAAGTTTCATTCAGCCGATGATAAAGAGCATCGGGAAGAATGAATGGAAACGAATCATACTGCTTCCATCACGCATCACTGAAGAATTGGCACTTCGGCTCAAGAATTTCATTGCCAATAATGCTGTAGAAATCCTGCCTTTACTCGAAGAAGGCCAAGAAAACGATGCGGACGCGTGCTTCGGTTATTTCGATGCGGTTTTAGCTAACCTCCTAGTGGGCGGAACGCGCCCCGATCAGATCGTAGCCGATTTTACGCGCGGTATGAAGGCGATGAGCGCTGCGCTCGTGCTAGCGGCCGTACACCGTGATCTTTCCAATTTGCGCTACGTATATAGCAATCGGCGCGACACGCGTAGTACAGTTGTAGCGGGTACTGATCGAGCCGCCCTTGCGGCACTCGACGATTCTGGTGCATCCCGCAAAGCACTGCCTTTCGGATTCCGGTCCGCCAAGGGCCTTCGCTATTCGCTCCGAACGCTTTCCAAGGAGCTGAAACGATCCAACATGGCTGCATATGCGATTTGGTTGCGCGAGCTTGCCTGTGATTTGTTGGTCAATGCCGAGCGACGTATCAATGACCGGTACTTTGAGGATGCTCTTCTCCGTGCATACCGGATTCTCGAACTGGTTAGTCAGTTTCGATTGTTCGACGGCGGTTACGATAGCAGTTGCATTTCTCCAAATGACCCGAACGTCAAGGAATTTCGTAAGCATCTGGAGAAAACGCGGAGCCGTGGCTTCGGGTTGAATAATCAGACGAAAACATTGCATGCTTCCCGCCAAACTGGGGTGCGCTTTCTCAAGTTCCTAGGGGGTCCGTTTGCCAAGAGACTTCTCAAATTCGATACCCGACATGGCGCTGTCAAGACTGGTAATCGCAACCACAGTGTCCTTGTACACGGATTTACGGCACAAGCACCTTCTGAAAACCAGTTGCGAACAGTGCTTGAAGATTTGGAACAGCTTTTGATCGATGATAATCCAACCGCAACTGACAGGCTCGCCCATGCACGGAGACCTTTCCCTCTAAAGGAAGTGGCAGCCTGACATGCCATCCCTTTACGTCACCGAACCCGGCGCGGTTGTCCGGCGTTCCGGCCAGTCTCTCGTCATTACCTTAGATGAAGATGCAAACGGTACCGGTACGGGCCCGAAAAAACGACGTGAGTTGCTTGAGGTTGAACCGCACAGGGTCGAACTGATAGCGCTTGTTGGACGCGCTCACATTACATCCAACGCAACACTTTTTTGCCTCGAGCAGGGCATCGCCGTGGCGTGGTTTCGCCGAAACGGAAATTTCGTTGGGCGACTCGTACCGGAACTGTCCCGCACGGCCGATTTGCGACTGTCTCAATTCCGAACTGCAGATGATGGACAGATCGCCTTACCTCTCGCGCGGCGGTTGGTTCGAGCGAAGGTTCACAACGCCGCGGCTATCTTGTCAGCCCTCCGTTCAAACAGGCCAAGTACAGCAGTTCTAGGCAGCACCATATCTGAACTTGACGCGATCACGACTAAGTTGAAGGACGCTGCCTCCCGCGAAACACTGCTTGGTATCGAGGGCGATGCTGCCCGGAGGTATTTTTCAGCTTTTCAGGCTGGATTCAATGGAGACATTGTCTTTTCCGGTCGAGCACGCCGTCCACCGCCCGACCCCGCTAATGCACTTCTCTCTTTCGGCTATGTGTTGCTGACGAACGCGTTGGCAAGTCTGCTCGAAGCGCGTGGCTTCGATCCCTATCTTGGCTACATGCATACTGTAAGGTCAGGGCGTCCGAGTTTGGCGCTCGATGTCATGGAGGAGCTTCGCCATCCAGTAGTGGATCGATTTGTCCTGCGCATCTGCAACCTTGGTCAGATCCGCAAGGACGATTTCGAGGATGATCAAAAACGTGGCGGTGTCCGGATGACACGTCAAGGCCTAAAGAAGTTCTTCATCGCTTGGGAAGCCTACATGGACGCTCCGCTTGCCGGATTGAGCGAGAGCATACCTACTGAGACGGCGGTGCGTCGCCAAGTTGACAGGCTTGCGTCATTTGTGCGCCATAAGGATGACTATCAGCCGCTTCTTCTCAGGAGGAAATAGGGAGTCGTTTTTTGACACGCTTTGTGGTCTGTTACGATATCACCAGTGACAAGCGAAGGCGCAGTATTGTGAAATGCTTGGAGGGTTATGGTGACCGGATACAGGACAGTGTATTTGAACTTCCTGTCGATGGTGCTTTAATGGAAACATGCCTTGCAGAGCTTACTACGCTGATCAAGCGATCCGAAGATCATGTTGCAGTGTACCAGATCTGCGGTGCGTGTGAACGGAAGCGTGTCTATCTCGGTACGGGCGAAACTGCCGAACGTGTTGGTGAAGAGACTGTTTTCATCCTATGAATCCGATTCGTAGCCTTGTTTGGTTTTCGCGAACCCGGCACATTACGACTGTTGGTAACTTCTTGCAGTTATTGATTTTTTTGAAGGCTTTAGTGTCCGGATGCTGTGCAAAGGGATATCCTCGATACAAGAAAATACCAGGATACGAATTTGCTATGGAAAAGCCCTTGTAATTCTTTCACTTTTTCCATATAGGGGTCGCAGTACCCGCCCCGCTCGTCAGGGGATTGAAACCAGGCAAGCGCCTGCCCTTCCGTAAGTGAGTCAAGCGGTCGCAGTACCCGCCCCGCTCGTCAGGGGATTGAAACAAGATGGCCCCACCCATACAGCATAAGGAGATCGTTCAAGTCGCAGTACCCGCCCCGCTCGTCAGGGGATTGAAACTATTAATAACCGAGGACAAACAGTTCTCGATAGACGCTGTCGCAGTACCCGCCCCGCTCGTCAGGGGATTGAAACTCCCATCTCCTCGCCAGCGGGCCCCAGTAGTCCCACTCAACGTCGCAGTACCCGCCCCGCTCGTCAGGGGATTGAAACTTCTTGAGGTTCAGGTTCTTCTTCTAGGAAGACTGCTGGTCGCAGTACCCGCCCCGCTCGTCAGGGGATTGAAACTCTTGCTCGCCGGGGTGGGATCTTCGTGAGTTTCCGTCATCGTCGCAGTACCCGCCCCGCTCGTCAGGGGATTGAAACCGCCTTACGGCTGGAGCCTGCATTCGGATAATTCCAATCGTCGCAGTACCCGCCCCGCTCGTCAGGGGATTGAAACGCGCAAAGCGAATTGTTGCTGCGGTCAAGGATTTGCCTGGTCGCAGTACCCGCCCCGCTCGTCAGGGGATTGAAACCCGATCACGAGGTATGGCAACAACGGACCATTCATGTATTTGTCGCAGTACCCGCCCCGCTCGTCAGGGGATTGAAACCACAAGAACCTGTCTGTTGAGGAGTTTGCGGCCATTAGGAAGTCGCAGTACCCGCCCCGCTCGTCAGGGGATTGAAACGAGAAAATCTGACGGCCATATCGAATGGAGCCGTCCGCGGTCGCAGTACCCGCCCCGCTCGTCAGGGGATTGAAACCGCGGAATATTCCATTTGCGCGGAATGTAGACGTTCGTAATGTCGCAGTACCCGCCCCGCTCGTCAGGGGATTGAAACTGGGGAGCACCTCCTGTTCAGTCGCTTTCGCGGCTGCATGTCGCAGTACCCGCCCCGCTCGTCAGGGGATTGAAACACGGCTAATGGCACTTTTCGCGAAACCCAATGACGGCTCGTCGCAGTACCCGCCCCGCTCGTCAGGGGATTGAAACAAGCGATCTGCAATCAACAGGTGCAAATCCACGCTTGTCGCAGTACCCGCCCCGCTCGTCAGGGGATTGAAACGAGATTATGACTTACGGAATTGGCAACTGGACAAGCCAAGTCGCAGTACCCGCCCCGCTCGTCAGGGGATTGAAACACTGCCATTATTTTGCCTTTCCGAACACTCGGGCCGACAGGTCGCAGTACCCGCCCCGCTCGTCAGGGGATTGAAACACCAACCTGACACTGCGACATGGTGGTAAATGGCACAAGGTCGCAGTACCCGCCCCGCTCGTCAGGGGATTGAAACGATTTGACATTGCGCCCAACGAAATGCGTCATGGGCATTGTCGCAGTACCCGCCCCGCTCGTCAGGGGATTGAAACTACGACTGCCCTTGAGGGGTTTAAGAGCAACTGGACCTCGTCGCAGTACCCGCCCCGCTCGTCAGGGGATTGAAACGACGAACAGCGCATCGACTGCATCCTTGACCGCCTGCTCAGTCGCAGTACCCGCCCCGCTCGTCAGGGGATTGAAACGTCATATGCCCGAATGCGGATTTTTTCATCTGGGAAAGTCGCAGTACCCGCCCCGCTCGTCAGGGGATTGAAACCTGCAAGCGGCGCAAGACCTTGCGAGTGCGAGGTGCTCTTGTCGCAGTACCCGCCCCGCTCGTCAGGGGATTGAAACCGGTGCAAGAGGTGGCGGAACAGGAAGATTGCATCCTGTCGCAGTACCCGCCCCGCTCGTCAGGGGATTGAAACTGGCGCGCTAGCTTGCGAGTACGGGGTGCTCTTGGGAGCACGTCGCAGTACCCGCCCCGCTCGTCAGGGGATTGAAACCTTCTTCCTTCGGGCGATTGCCGTTGATCAGCCTGCGTCGTCGCAGTACCCGCCCCGCTCGTCAGGGGATTGAAACCAGATCAGGATGGAAGATCTTGATCTTCATGTCACTTGTCGCAGTACCCGCCCCGCTCGTCAGGGGATTGAAACGATGGGATTGCCCCACCTAGATCGGCGATCAATAAGGATGTCGCAGTACCCGCCCCGCTCGTCAGGGGATTGAAACTGTTGTCGGTATCGGTCATTCGACCCTCCATTGATGAGAGGTCGCAGTACCCGCCCCGCTCGTCAGGGGATTGAAACGCCCTTCCGCTGTAAGCGGAGAACGAGTTTGCGAGTGCGGGTCGCAGTACCCGCCCCGCTCGTCAGGGGATTGAAACCGGGCGGCGGCAATGGGCTTGGGCGACATGGTTGACCTGGTCGCAGTACCCGCCCCGCTCGTCAGGGGATTGAAACGATGATTGATCAGGTTTGGCGTGATGATCAAGAAATCATGTCGCAGTACCCGCCCCGCTCGTCAGGGGATTGAAACTTTGATGCATCGGTTGCCGAGTTCAACAAAGACATACAGCGTCGCAGTACCCGCCCCGCTCGTCAGGGGATTGAAACACGCAACTAGAGCCGTGACCCCCGCAACCCTGCAATTGTCGCAGTACCCGCCCCGCTCGTCAGGGGATTGAAACTTGATTTGATTTGTCTCATCGATAGGGACGAATTCTTCCAGCGTCGCAGTACCCGCCCCGCTCGTCAGGGGATTGAAACAACGCATCCTGAGACCACGGATCGCGCCCGGATACCAGCGTCGCAGTACCCGCCCCGCTCGTCAGGGGATTGAAACCTCGTGCCTCGTCAAGACTTGCGGCACAATCAAGCAAGTCGCAGTACCCGCCCCGCTCGTCAGGGGATTGAAACCCGTGGCATGTGGTATGCCAGGCGCTGGTATGCCAGCATGTCGCAGTACCCGCCCCGCTCGTCAGGGGATTGAAACCAGGTATTGCCGCACCCATGCGGCTGGCGAAATCCGAAGTCGCAGTACCCGCCCCGCTCGTCAGGGGATTGAAACCGCTCACGCAATCGAATTGCTGCTCGCACCCATTCCGGGTCGCAGTACCCGCCCCGCTCGTCAGGGGATTGAAACACGCCCAATCCTGCGCGTAAACAATGCTCGCGCCACACGTCGCAGTACCCGCCCCGCTCGTCAGGGGATTGAAACTCAGCAACCGCTTTCCGGCGAAGTGATCTGCATAATCGTGTCGCAGTACCCGCCCCGCTCGTCAGGGGATTGAAACGGGATGACGCGATATATTGCATATGTGCTCATACGTGTCGCAGTACCCGCCCCGCTCGTCAGGGGATTGAAACCAATCGCATCGCGACCCGCCTTGATATGGTCATTTACCGTCGCAGTACCCGCCCCGCTCGTCAGGGGATTGAAACACTCCCTTATGATGCACTGGTTCTTTTTGCGCCCGCCTGGTCGCAGTACCCGCCCCGCTCGTCAGGGGATTGAAACATTGCCGTGAGCAGTGCTTTCTCGTAGCTTTCTCCCGGGTGTCGCAGTACCCGCCCCGCTCGTCAGGGGATTGAAACGCTTGGCTAGGATAGCCTGCATTGCCTCATTCTGTCGTGCCGTCGCAGTACCCGCCCCGCTCGTCAGGGGATTGAAACTGGCCTCAAGTGTCGTCACCGCGTGTAGCGGCCATTCGTCGCAGTACCCGCCCCGCTCGTCAGGGGATTGAAACCATATGAGCGGTATGAGCCTAGTAGCCTGGTAGGGACGGGTCGCAGTACCCGCCCCGCTCGTCAGGGGATTGAAACTTCGTGATAATCTGTGCTCATTGCAATCTCCAAGTTGTGGTCGCAGTACCCGCCCCGCTCGTCAGGGGATTGAAACAATGATGCATGTCGAATTGTTTGGCGTGTTGTTCGAGTCGCAGTACCCGCCCCGCTCGTCAGGGGATTGAAACCTGCCAAGATTCTGTAAATGTCGTTGGCTTCGATTTGCAGAAGTCGCAGTACCCGCCCCGCTCGTCAGGGGATTGAAACTTTATGAAAATCGTCTGCCGATGTGGATTCGGCGTCATGGTCGCAGTACCCGCCCCGCTCGTCAGGGGATTGAAACGCCATCGGGACCAAAGGGTTTCAATCGAATCAGTCATGTTGTCGCAGTACCCGCCCCGCTCGTCAGGGGATTGAAACCGCGATCCGGAATGTTTCGCTCGTCCTTGGGCGGATAGGTCGTCGCAGTACCCGCCCCGCTCGTCAGGGGATTGAAACTTCCTCGTTTCAGCCTCGTTGCTGAATATCTCGCCGCTTGTCGCAGTACCCGCCCCGCTCGTCAGGGGATTGAAACCATTTCAGTTGCGATACCCTCATCCGCGTCTTCAATGCCGCAGTCGCAGTACCCGCCCCGCTCGTCAGGGGATTGAAACCGCACGGCAAGCTTGATCCATTCCTCAAGCGTATTTTCCTTGTCGCAGTACCCGCCCCGCTCGTCAGGGGATTGAAACCGCAAAAGTTCGGAAAAGTCTTTTGTCAATTCATGCATGTCGCAGTACCCGCCCCGCTCGTCAGGGGATTGAAACAGGGTCGCGTGCTCACGACCCCTAGCAATATCGACCAGTGTCGCAGTACCCGCCCCGCTCGTCAGGGGATTGAAACCCGCAACATCAGATTTCAGTGTGCCGACAAGCGGAAAATGTCGCAGTACCCGCCCCGCTCGTCAGGGGATTGAAACACCAGCGAAAACGATTATCTGGAGGATGTCGGCCCTGTCGCAGTACCCGCCCCGCTCGTCAGGGGATTGAAACGCCGACAGGGCGACCCGCGCATTTCGCTGTTCCTCAAGTCGCAGTACCCGCCCCGCTCGTCAGGGGATTGAAACAGCGAACAGCAGTCGCTTGAATCGTATTCGCCTTGCATAGTCGCAGTACCCGCCCCGCTCGTCAGGGGATTGAAACCGCGCTACCAATTCGTCATTCAGGTTGATTGCGCCTGGTCGCAGTACCCGCCCCGCTCGTCAGGGGATTGAAACCGCAATCTCCAATTGATTCGGGGTATGTGCCAACAATGTCGCAGTACCCGCCCCGCTCGTCAGGGGATTGAAACCTCCAGAGTCGTATGCATTGTCGTATGATTCAATCTGTTGTCGCAGTACCCGCCCCGCTCGTCAGGGGATTGAAACATGATATGTATGAAACACGCTGTAGAGGTCCTCCAGGGTCGCAGTACCCGCCCCGCTCGTCAGGGGATTGAAACAAGGCGGCATAAAATACGATATCGCC
Organism: Paracoccaceae bacterium; assembly: GCA_963422275.1. Lineage (GTDB taxonomy): Bacteria > Pseudomonadota > Alphaproteobacteria > Rhodobacterales > Rhodobacteraceae. Next base: position 255,747 of record OY729418.1, on the reverse strand, counting down.
GATCACAATATCAGGTCGCAGTACCCGCCCCGCTCGTCAGGGGATTGAAACCAGCATCTGGATGCGCACAGGCGGCGCTTTGTGAGGTCGCAGTACCCGCCCCGCTCGTCAGGGGATTGAAACTCGCATAGTCCGCTTTGGTTTCGGCCAATGCTGCCGCGATGTCGCAGTACCCGCCCCGCTCGTCAGGGGATTGAAACTGTGGTATTTTTCTCCCACGACTCGCGCGGGTGGCGGGTCGCAGTACCCGCCCCGCTCGTCAGGGGATTGAAACCCTCTCTTGCGGTAGCCTTGGCTACTGCATTGATCTGGTCGCAGTACCCGCCCCGCTCGTCAGGGGATTGAAACAAGGCGCGGCTCCAGCCGACCACGATTACATTGTGCATGTCGCAGTACCCGCCCCGCTCGTCAGGGGATTGAAACGGAGATTATTTCAGCCCGCAGGACGGCGATTAGGGCGTGTCGCAGTACCCGCCCCGCTCGTCAGGGGATTGAAACTATAAAGGAGCTGTCTTCATTGCTTACTGTTAAAAAAGTCGCAGTACCCGCCCCGCTCGTCAGGGGATTGAAACCGGGTGCAGGTGGATGGGGAGTTCATCGCTCATTGTTTGTCGCAGTACCCGCCCCGCTCGTCAGGGGATTGAAACAGGACGGCGATTAGGCCGTCTGCGATTCCCCGTTCGTAGTCGCAGTACCCGCCCCGCTCGTCAGGGGATTGAAACTTTGAGCAGGGGCGCTCGCCATGAGTTGTCGCGCGAGTCGCAGTACCCGCCCCGCTCGTCAGGGGATTGAAACATCTGCTCGGGGCTGACGAACAGGGAATCGACTGTGTCCTTGTCGCAGTACCCGCCCCGCTCGTCAGGGGATTGAAACGGTCTTCCATAGACCCGTAGCGAAGGTTGACTTCCTCATGTCGCAGTACCCGCCCCGCTCGTCAGGGGATTGAAACATGCAATCAGAGACGCCCAACCGGAGGTAATTCAAACGATGTCGCAGTACCCGCCCCGCTCGTCAGGGGATTGAAACTATGCCCGCGAACACGCTTGACTTCCCCCTTGTGCCGTCGCAGTACCCGCCCCGCTCGTCAGGGGATTGAAACATGCATCGTCTCCGAGTATTGCATGCAGACAGGCGCGCAAGGTCGCAGTACCCGCCCCGCTCGTCAGGGGATTGAAACCTTTGCGTATCGTCGCGCTCTCCTCGGTCCATCGCGGCGCGTCGCAGTACCCGCCCCGCTCGTCAGGGGATTGAAACAGTGTTGATTTGTTTTCCATTGTTCCAATCCTTGTTGCCGTCGCAGTACCCGCCCCGCTCGTCAGGGGATTGAAACTGGAAAGCGTAAATGCATTGGTTTCGGGAAATTTGGCTGTCGCAGTACCCGCCCCGCTCGTCAGGGGATTGAAACCATGCCGGAACGCTGGCGAACATGGTCAAGCGGTTTACGCCGGTCGCAGTACCCGCCCCGCTCGTCAGGGGATTGAAACCTCGCGAAAGCGGCGGCCAAGGCGGGGACGGAACTGGTGTCGTCGCAGTACCCGCCCCGCTCGTCAGGGGATTGAAACGTTTGGAGTTCGGGCGGGGCAGAAAGGCGGGCCGGTTGGTCGCAGTACCCGCCCCGCTCGTCAGGGGATTGAAACAATACTTTCACGTTACCTCTCCTTGTTAGGCTCCGCAGTCGCAGTACCCGCCCCGCTCGTCAGGGGATTGAAACACCGGAAGCGCCGCCCGGTATAGCAAGAGCCTGCGAGCAAGTCGCAGTACCCGCCCCGCTCGTCAGGGGATTGAAACAAGCTTTCCGCTCTTACGCTTCAGCAACCGCTTGAAGCGTGTCGCAGTACCCGCCCCGCTCGTCAGGGGATTGAAACCCGCAATCCGCTGGCAAGTATCGGCTGGCATTGCCCTTGTCGCAGTACCCGCCCCGCTCGTCAGGGGATTGAAACCGAGTGCACGGCGCACTCCTTGACCGTCCCGACGTCGAAGTCGCAGTACCCGCCCCGCTCGTCAGGGGATTGAAACCAGCACAAGCCTAAGCAGTAAAGCGTGCATTGATTCTTGTCGCAGTACCCGCCCCGCTCGTCAGGGGATTGAAACGCGGCACAGATGGCCATGGAGGGAAACATTTCCGGTGGTCGCAGTACCCGCCCCGCTCGTCAGGGGATTGAAACGGGACGAATTACGAACCGGGAAATACCGGCGCGGCGCAAGTCGCAGTACCCGCCCCGCTCGTCAGGGGATTGAAACAATCCTGTATTTCCGCCCGCCATGCTCAATCATATCAGGTCGCAGTACCCGCCCCGCTCGTCAGGGGATTGAAACAAGTTTTACATTCCATACGCATGAGTCCATTGAGATGTCGCAGTACCCGCCCCGCTCGTCAGGGGATTGAAACGTCCCGGCCCCGTGCGGCCAGGCTGAACCAATCGTCGAGTCGCAGTACCCGCCCCGCTCGTCAGGGGATTGAAACAGCGGGTATTCGGCCGGGTCCCTACCCTTGACCGTGAGGTCGCAGTACCCGCCCCGCTCGTCAGGGGATTGAAACCCGCCTTGCATCCTCAACTGACATGTCAGCAGTCAATTGGTCGCAGTACCCGCCCCGCTCGTCAGGGGATTGAAACCGCCATCGGTCAAGAGACCTTGGCCAAGGCGATATGGCGTGTCGCAGTACCCGCCCCGCTCGTCAGGGGATTGAAACCTTAGTGAATAGTAGGGTGGTCTTCTATGAACCGCCCGAAGGTCGCAGTACCCGCCCCGCTCGTCAGGGGATTGAAACACCAGCAATGTGGCAAATCGACTTATGCGGGGAAGTGGTCGCAGTACCCGCCCCGAAAACGCGCCTTCGGGGCTTCCGGACCGCAGGAAACCGCCGGCACAGCCGGAAAACGGGAACGTCCGCAGCCAAAACCCTCCAAATCAGAGGTTCCCCAGGTGGGATTGACCGACTGGAGCCGCCAATTTGCAAAGAGCAGCCAATTTATCCATGTCCGCTGAGATGGCGCACCGAGTGCAATGACACTCCGCGGCGCTAGGCTGTTCCCGTCAGGATACAAACCGCTCAAGCGTGGGTTCGATTACCGACCCTCTCACATGTCCCGTTGGCCGCTTTGTGGAGCCAGTCCCTTTGAACCGGGTCATCGACGCTCTCCGGCAGAAGGTTTTGGTGCACCGTCTTCAGGCGATGCTCGGCTCGATCAGGCAATTCCGTACCATGTCCCTTTGCCGGTTCCGTGTTGGGAGAGGTGTCTCATCGACACCAACGATCGCAGATGCTTTTTTATGGTGTTGCGGTTTGCGCCCGTGATCTTGACGACCTCGCTGATCGTGACCCGGCCGTGTCCCTTTGCCAGTTCGAGGATCTTGGTTGACAATTCGGGAAGCGCATTCATCAAGATGCGCTCGCGTTCGATTTTCTTCTCGAGTTGCCCCTTTTGTCGCTGAACGGCACGCAGGAAGTATAACGTCCATGGTTGCCAGTCCGGTTCGGTGCAGCGTATCGTGCCCTGTGTTTTCCGCAGGGCGACGTAATAATTTTCCTTGGTCTGCTCGATGACGCTCTCCAGCGAGCTATAAGAGACATATTCGTATCCACTGCGCAGCAGAAGCAATGTCGTCAGAATGCGCGAGAGCCTGCCATTGCCATCCTGGAAAGGGTGGATTTGCAGGAACACGACGGCGAATATCGCAATGGCAAGGAGCGGATGAAGGTGGTTTTCATCCAATGTCGTGCGCGTCCATTCGACAAGCTCGGTGATCAGTCGGGGTGTGTCAAAGGGCGTTGCGGTTTCGAATACCAGGCCAATCTCTTTGCCGTCGGCATTAAAAGCCATGACATTGTTGGAATTGATCTTGTATGCACCTCGATGCCATTCGTCTTTGTCGCTGTAAATCAGCAGGTCGCGGTGAAGTTGCCTGACATGATTTTCGGTGACCGTCAGCTCATTGGCGTGGGCAAACACGGTTTCCATGGCTTTCGCATATCCGGCGACTTCCTGCTCATCGCGCGTCTCGAATTTTCTGATTTCGAGATTCATTAGAAGGTACGAAATCTCCTTGTCGGAGAGTTTGCTGCCTTCGATGCGTGTGGAGGAGCCGATGCTCTCGATAGTGGCGACCCGGCGCAGGGCGGACAGGCGCTCTGGAGCCAGCGTGCCAAGCGCACGCCAAGTTCCTTTGAACTCATCTAGCTCGGCAATGAGCGAGAGGATTTCGGGGGTAATCTTGAGTGAATCGGAATTCAGTGTCATACCCAAAAAAATACCCCAATATACCCATAAATGCAAATGATTTGGTTAAATACCCGAAAAAGTATCCAAAAATATCCAAAACCGCATAAAGTGCCTTCTCGACCGGACAGGCAGATGTGGACTCAATTGCTTTAATTTTCTGCACTGGAAGACTGTTGTGAAAGCAGGAATTTTGTAGAATATAAATATTACTTAACATTCTGTGCCAGACTTTCTGTTTCGAGGTGTTGGAAGAGGGGGCAAGACATGGCACGCAAGAAGCCCGGCAGAGCCCATCGCGACGGTTTGACGCTGGTCGATCTCATGGACATGTTCCCGACCGAGAAAGCGGCCATCAAGTGGTTTGAAGATGCGATTTGAGTTGGGGGACGCCGTTGCGGGAAACACGGAGCGTCAACACGCGCGAGGTTCCAAACGTGAAGCCCATGCCTGGCTGGTGCACGGATTGTCGTGGCTACTTCAGTGTCCGCACCGGCACGCCAATCGCGCACTCCAATGTTCCGCTATACAAGTGGGCCATCGCCATCCACCTGTGCCTCGCGTCGCTCAAGAGCGTCTCCAGCATGAAACTGCATCGGGATATCGGCGTCTCGCAGCCCACCGCATGGTTCATGCTTCATCGCATCCGGGAAGCCTGGGCCGGCGGGGGCGATGGTTCCTTCGACGGATCGGTCGAGTTCGATGAGACCCGCTTCGGTGGATCGTGCAAAAACATGTCGAACGCAGAGCGGAAAGAGTTGGCAGGAACCGGACGCGGAGCCGTTGGCAAGACTGCTGCGGTTAGTTCGTGTACTCATAAAGGGAAAAGGGATTTTCTTTTCGGCTCCGATGTGATTCAATCTTCCAAACAGCGGGAGATTGAGGATGCAGGGCCGGCACGATCTGACGGATGCGGAATGGGCGATCATCTCGCCGTTGCTGCCTGACAAGCCGCGGGGTGATCAGCGGGATTTTTCACATCCTGCGCACCGGCACGCCGCGGGCGGAAAAAAGGGGGTCCGGATCACGCCATCGGACGCTCGCGAGGCGGGCTGAGCACCAAAATCCACGTCGTCGTCGACGGCCTTGGCCTGCCGCGCCGCTTTGCGCTCACCCCGGGTCAAGCCTCCGACAAGGCTGCCGTGCCCGCCCTCCTTGACGGCCTTGAGCCGGCCCGGGACACCGTCGCCGACCGCGGCTGCGACGCCCGCGCCATCCTCAAGCTCATTGCCGACCATGGCTCTTGCCCCCACATCCCGACCCAACGGGATCGCCGGGAGCGGCGCTCGGTGCCCGATCACCTGTAGCGCCAACGCAACCTCGTGGAACGCTTCTTCAACAAGCTCAAGCACTTCCGAGGCATCGCGACCCGCTATCGCAAGCTCGCAAGAAACTTCCTCGCCGCAATCGCCCTTGCCTGCATCCGCCTCCGGATCAAAATCAATGAGTACACGACCTAGGGCACAAGCGGGTATTAGATCGAACAACCGGACGGGTGGCTCAGTGGAGGCGTGGTCGGATGGACAGAAACGGCACAGGGGAACGAAGGGCCGGTTGCCAAGATCCCTGAAAGAGATCGGAATCGACAGATAATCCTCTCGAAAGGAGGCAGGGATCTCACTTTTGTGCTGACGTCAATCGTCTCCCTGCAGTCTGCAAGCGGCGGTACGTGGGTGTGCACAAGCCTGCCAGATGTCGGGCCTATCTTCGCCGGGCGGGGAGGCCGAGATTTGCGTCTACCAATCTTCCGGTGCAGGAAGCGCTCGTAGTCATTGATTTGCGGCCCGTGCAGGTTGCTTTCGCCTTGGGTGAACCCGTGATACGGTCACGCAGTAATAATGGAAGTCACGCAACACAACGTTACGGTTGGAGTGCGAACGGAAGACTTGGAGACCGTTATGCAGGAAAATATGAGGCACACGACTATATGTACTGTTGGTACGAGCTTGCTTGCCAATCTGAAAGGACTCTGCAACTCGGCTCCGGATTCTAGCTTGAGTCGCGCTTATGGTGCGAAGGATTGGTCAAAAGTCGCGACAGAATTGAAAAAATGCAAACCGACGGAGCGTCTCTGTGGGGCGGAGATCAACTCGGTCACGGATCTCTTGACCAACGACTACATTACACCCGGGTGCCTGCACTTATTGCATTCAGATACCGAGGACGGAGAGGATGTGGCCGTTACTCTGAAGGAGTACTTCGATGCGCACGGCTGGCAAGCGACTGCCCATCGAATAAACGGTTTAAGAGACGCCGACCCCAAGGCCTTTCGAACTCGTGGACTCCGAAACTTGGCGAAGGCGTTTGGGGAACGAGTACGGGAAGCGGGAGGTGACTATTGCGCCATTAACGCTACAGGTGGCTACAAAGCTCAAATAGCCATCGCCGTACTCATGGGCCAAGCATTAGGCATTCCCGTATATTACAAGCACGAACGCTTTGATGCCATTATTCCTTTTCCACCGATGCCAGTTGCGCTGGATTTTTCCCTTTGGCAGAGGGCAAGCGGGATGTTCTTCATATTGAGTCAACCGGGTTCTTGCGAGAAGTGGGAGCAGTTTCGTGATGGAGAATGGGATGAGCGTTTTGAACCTTTGGTCAATCGTGAAGATATAGACGGCACCCCATACTTGGAGCTGTCTGCGACAGGCCAGATATTTCACGAGACGTTCTGCACCAGATTTCAACAGTCAAAAGCCGGATACCTTCCACGCGAGGCACGGGAAACTGAGAGGAGTCATCCCAGCTTGGGTAATCATGGTTACGGACAAGCGCGAAATCCGATCCAGCGCTATTTGGAAAATCTCAGCCGAGAACGACCGTATATACGTTACTGCCACTCAACCTATTGGAACCCGGATTTGCCGGAGTCTTCCCGATTTCGGCTTCGTGACAAAGAAGTCGAAGGAATCTACTCGAATGGTACTTGGTGTATGAAGTTTCGCGTGATTACGACAGCCAACGAGCACGATGACTTGACGCCTGTTGTGGCTGATCTGAATGATTGGATTAAGAACAGCAGAGTTTAACTGAAAACCCACGAGGAGAGATGCGACAGCCTGGAACTCCTGATCACAAGAATAAGTCTAAATAAGCCGCCCACGGACATTAGGGAACCTCTGATTTGGAGGGTTTTTTTTGGGGTTTGCTGCGGATTTTGCCCTTCCCGGCTGAACCGGTCGGTTTTCGGCGGTCCGGAAGCCGCAAATGCGCGTTTTCGGGGCGAAACCGCCGCCGGTTCAGCCCCCGCAGGGCCGATCCGGCAAATTCCGGACACACTTCTCCCTTGTCACGACAGGTGCGGCTGGGCAATCATCAGGTTCGAGAAGCCCAGAAGCAGCGCAAGCCGCTGCACGTTCTTGTCCAGACCCCGATACCGAACCATGTCGTAGCCGAACACCCGCTTGATGATCCGGAACGGATGCTCCACCCGCGCCCGCGCCCGGGCCTTCGCCTTCTCCGCCCTGGCCGCGGCGCTGCCCGGCGCCAGCGTCCGGCGCTTGCTCGGGGGCATGGCAATCTGCCACGAAACATCGCGATGCGCGTGCTCCGCCCGCTTGCCGATCCCGCGGTATCCAGAGTCACCCCGGACTTGCTCCTCCTCGCCGTGCAGAAGCCGATCCGAAGGCGTCAGGTCGTGAACGTTCGCGGCCGTTCCCTCCAGATGGTGCACCAGACCCCGGGTGTCGGTGCCAATGTGCAGCTTCATCCCGAAATGCCACTGGTTCCCCTTCTTCGTCTGGTGCATCTCCGGATCGCGGGCGTTGCTCTCGTTCTTGGTCGACGACGGTGCCGAAATGATGGTGGCGTCAACGATGGTGCCCTTCTTCAGCAAAACCCCCCGCTCGGCCAAGTGATCCCTGATATCCTCAAACAGCTGCTGCGCCAGTCCGTGGTTCTCCAGCCGATGGCGGAAGTTGAGGATCGTCGTCTCGTCCGGAACCTTCTCAAGACTCACCCCGGCAAAGCGCCGGATGCTCTCCGCCTCGTAAAGCTGGTCCTCCATCAACGGGTCGCTCAGGTTGTAAAACAATTGAACGCAGTGCACGCGCAGCATCACCGACAGCGGATACGGCTGTCGCCCCTTGCGGCCGCCCTTCGGATACACTGGCGCAATGCGGGCCTCCAGGCGCTCCCAGGGGATCAGGCCGTCCATCCGCTCCAGAAAGATCTCGCGGCGCGTCTTGCGCTTCTTGCGATCGTATTCGAGGCTGGCAAAGGTCAGTTGCTGAAGGCGTTGCATGTCAGGATCCCCCCAAAAAAGGCGTGGCGCAAAATAACAGGCGCGCACCGGATACGCAATGCAACGCCCAAAACCGGGCTATATTCAGAGGTTCCTTAGCGCGATTCTTGGGCAAATGACCTGGAATCATTATGGAAATGCCATTGGGTTGCGACCCTTATCGTCCCTGATCCCGACGACGCAACATCCGACCCCGGTCAAACCCTAGTCGGAGGTTCTGGAGCATAAACGCCCGCAGCAGCACGTCATGATCATGACGACGTCCTCACGGATTGGGGCGCAGCCGTGAATTGTAGCTAAAAATGTTGGTCATCTAGTGCCTGGTGGTGAAGTCATATGGGAAGTTCTTCGTTGGGCTTGTGCCTCAAGGTCCTGCGTATCCAGAGATGAGGGACATTACCGATCACCTCGGAACTCTCCGTTGGCGTTAGAAAATCCGTCAATGCGTGGTCTTAAGTGGCATTGCCGGGTGCACGACAGTGCGAATCTCACTGCCAATACAGCTAAACGCACTCTTGCTTCGCTCGATCGACAGTGCCTGTCCCCATACGAGATTAGCACCGTCTGTCCTGCTCGGCAGGGAATGAAACTCGACAGATTTGGACTCGTTCCTTTCGGCAGAGAGCATCGATGATCTTAAGTTCTTGTGTCCGTTGGCTAAGGTCAAGTGCGGTGTATTGCCATTAAGGCCAAAAGTGTTTCATGCTAAATGTTTTTGGTAACTTTCAGTAAAGTTGAGTCTGTATGGGTTGGCGCAAGCCGGTCTTCGCCTCCTGCAAAGTTTGGTTGCCCAGTCTTGGAGAATTGAACCCCGAGTGTACGGGGTGATAGCTTGGCTTCATCCAAAAGATATGCTCTGTTTGTTTTTCGGTGCGATTCCTCAACTGACGGCAGTTGATTCGGCTTTTACGCAATCGGGCGCGGAAAGATGTTGATCGATCATCTCACGACGTTGACCGAACGAGTGCAATTAAGAGCATATCGTCTTTTGCTTGACACCCCTGGCGTCGTAGCAACTGTACCGATGATTCGTGGAGTATGGGGGCGGGCGCTCCGTCACATCGACAAAAAAATCTTCAGCTATGTTTTCATTGGAGATGGACCACATCAGTATCAATTGCCGCGCTACCTAATGCGCCCCGCACCGATTGATCCCGCATTTGCACCGGCGATCGATTGGATCATATTTTCCGGGAGCTCTGATCTCGAACAAATCCTATGGCGAGCGTGGGACGTAGCCTGCGGTATGGGACTCGGGTCTGATCGGTTGCCTTTCCGCGTGTGCCAAGTTGAACCAATCTTCCCGACGAATGTCTCAAGTGCAGGGCATGCAACACCTGCCCATCAATTGTCGCAGGCGACTTGGCCAATCGATAGCGTACCACAATCCACAGCCTGCCGCCTTTCTTTTGCTGCGCCGCTGCGCATGACTGAACAGGGAAAACTTCTGCACGGCCCAAATGTTGTTGATGTTGCCACTTCCGCATTGCGTCGCGTCGCCAAGTTGGCAGGTTGCTATCGAGGAGACGAATACCGAGATTTGTTTCGCGCGGTGCGATTTGAAGCAAGTAGGCGAGATTCGACACCTTGGATGGGTAAGCGGTGCGACCTCGTCCGCTGGTCTAGCAAGCAGCAACGAGAAATCGAACTGTATGGTGTAGTTGGCAAACTTGATCTACCGGCAGGGCCGGGCGACTTGTGGCCCCTCCTCGCAGCTGCATGTTGGACCCATATCGGAAAAGGAACTGTATTCGGCCTCGGCCAGCCGATAATCGAGCGGATGCCGTGATAAGTCTCTTAGATTTGCGTCAGTCAGGGGGGATGCTTAATCTTGCAGGCTCTTTACCTTGTGCAAAGGCATGGAAATTTCCAATCGGTGACTTCGATTCGAGCCAAGTCTGTTTCAAGGTAGCTGTCCATAGAGGAGATTTTTTTTAGCTCAATTCGCGAATTGCAGGCTTGGCCTGGCGCTGGCCTCTTCGAAACAGGCTCTCGGCAATGGATGCTTGCCGAGCACGACGAGATGGAACCACTTAAAATAGCTGTCGGGACATTTGGTGGCGATGCCGCGGAAGCGCCGTTGGAAGCTCTTGATCTGGCTGTGGTGGCTGTTGACCGTCTGGATATGCAGGGCACCGCGCCGCCGTTAGCTCATCGATGTTCAAAAACCAGTCCCGACACCGCGCCGGTCCATCCGTCTGTCCCCCCATGTCCAATGTAAATCGGGAGCCAGTCCAGCCCCATGCCCACGAATTGCAAATTGAGCCAAATTTTTAGAAAGGGCTGAATTGGTCGAGACTGCTTTCGCAAAGTCTCGAATTCAGTTGAACGGTGCGGTGGTGAGGAAATGCTTAATTTCAAACTGGTGAGAGGCTTGGTCTTGATGATCCCGGCCTCGCAGTTCCACTGCCCACATGGACACCTGCGCACATCGTCTGGGCGCCGATGACAGATAGAGAGAACTGCCAAGTTTCTTGGACGGCTGCTGTGCGTACAAGAATGGAAGCTAGTTAAAAAGAGGAGTGCAGGAAAGCGAATGGGTCGAAGAAGCATGCAACAGAAAACAGTCAAAGCTTGCCCCCGTTGCTCCAGTCAATACGGTAGCAGAGCCTAGCCATCGGGACTCCTCAAAACTTTTCCAAATCTGCAACAGGTGCCACGGCTTTTCCCGGAGGCACTTCCTGTCCGATTCGCAGGCGGGTGATCATTTGGGCTGCAACATACCCTTTCCTGATTACCTTTGAATGTAAGCTATATTTGGGATGGAATATTGTCATGCAAGGCAATGCTCGGAAGGGAATTTACATGGCACGCAACCCAGTGCAGTTTCAGAAAGGAATCAGTCTGAACGCATTTCTCTCACTCTATGGGACCGAAGACCAATGCTTCGACGCCCTGTATCGGTGGCGATGGCCCAATGGCTTCGAATGCCCTCACTGTGGGCATGACCGAGGCTGTCAACTCAACACCCGCAAGCTCCAGCAGTGCCATCGCTGCCACCGCCAGACCTCGATCACCGCCGGGACCCTGTTCGAGGCCACCAAGCTGCCGCTCACGGTGTGGTTTCAGGCCATCCACCTCATCACCCAAGACAAGAAAGGCATCTCGGCGATGATGCTGCACCGCCATCTGGGCATTTCCTGCAACGCGGCGTGGCGCATGAAACACAAGCTGATGCAGGGGATGATGGAGCGAGACCGCGAACACCCGCTCAGCGGCCGGGTCTTGCTCGGCGATGCCTGTCTCGGCGGCGAGCGAAGCGGCGGCAAGCGCGGGCGAGGGGCGCCGACCAAGACCCCTTTCGTGGCCGCCGTCCAGACCAACGAGCACGGACACCCGCTGCGCCTGAAGCTCACGGTCGTCGAAGGGTTCCGCACCCGCGAAATCGCCGCCTGGGCACACCGGCACCTGGGCGCCGGCACTTCGGTGGTGTCCGATGGTTTGGCCTGCTTCCATGGCGTCACCGCGGCCGGTTGCGCTCATGACAGGATTGTGGTGGGAAGCGGGAAAGCCAGCGTCGAGCGCCCTGAGTTTCATTGGGTGAACACCATTCTCGGCAATGTCAAGAGTGCGTTGCGCGGCACTTACCATGCGATTCGCCCCAAATACGCCCAGCGATATCTCTCGGAATTCGAATGCCGCTTCAATCGTCGCTTCGACCTGCCCGACATCATCCCCAGACTTGCCTGTGTGGCCCTCAGAACGCCGCCCATGCCCGAACGGCTGCTCAAGTTGCGCTTAGCTTAAGTGGCAATCAGGTACCCTTTTGCACAAATCGTGCCGTCAATGCTAAAATGTCCATTGAATGCGGTTCCCGATGGCAGTCCCTTTCGGAGTGCTTGAATTGCGGAATCGCCAGAAAGTGGGAGAGGAATCATGAAGACACATGCCGCAGTGGCGACTGGAGCAGGCAGTCCGCTGGAGATAATGGATGTGAACCTTGAGGGCCCGAAGGCGGGCGAAGTGATGGTCGAGCTGAAGGCAACCGGCATTTGCCATACCGACGAATTCACGCTTTCCGGTGCAGACCCCGAGGGGCTTTTCCCAGCGATACTTGGTCATGAGGGCGCTGGCGTTGTCGTCGACGTGGGGACCGATGTCGCGTCCGTCAGCAAGGGTGACCACGTGATTCCGCTTTACACGCCGGAGTGTCGCGAATGCCCATCCTGCCTGTCGCGGAAGACAAATCTCTGCACCTCAATTCGGGCAACGCAGGGCCAGGGCGTCATGCCGGATGGAACGTCGCGCTTCTCGACTTTGGACGGTGACCCGATTCTCCACTACATGGGATGCTCCACCTTTTCTCAGCATACGGTACTGCCGGAAATCGCAGTCGCCAAGGTTCGCGAGGACGCTCCCTTCGACAAGATTTGCTACATCGGCTGCGGCGTGACCACGGGGCTTGGGGCCGTGATGAATACTGCGAAGGTTGAACCTGGCGCACGTGCAATAGTGTTTGGCTTGGGCGGAATAGGCTTGAACGTGATTCAGGGGTTGCAGCTGGTTGGAGCGGACATGATCGTCGGAGTGGATGTCAATCCCGCGAAGAGGGAATGGGGCGAAAAATTTGGGATGACGCATTTCGTCAATCCAGAGGAAGTTGACGGAAACCTCGTACCCCACCTAGTCGGTCTAACCCAGACATCCTGGGATCCGATGGGCGGTGCCGACTACACGTTTGACTGCACAGGCAACGTTGACGTGATGCGAGCCGCTCTCGAGAGTTGCCACAGAGGCTGGGGCGAGTCGATCATCATTGGTGTGGCGCCGGCCGGGGCAGAAATCGCCACACGTCCATTCCAGCTGGTGACTGGAAGAGTCTGGAAGGGGACTGCATTCGGGGGTGCAAGGGGGCGCACGGACGTGCCCAAGATTGTGGATTGGTACATGGAAGGCAAGATTCAAATCGATCCGATGATTACGCACACCCTCGACCTTGGCGACATCAATGACGGTTTTGATCTTATGCATGCCGGAAAATCAATTCGGTCGGTGGTCGTCTACTGACGAAGTTGAAGCTTGGGCTTGTTTCGTTGATTCAAAGGCGCGACACCCCGAATCACCGCACCGGCCAGTGTCCTGCTTCGGAAGTTTAATTGATTGAAGCTTGCGTTTTAGCGATTTCTGCTGCGGGGATGAGGCACCGCTTGACGACGTTTAGAATGTCATTGGCGAGCTTTGTCAATCGGAGTGGCTTGCGGGGGCGATTGACGTCGCACCTGACCTGTCTTTTGATTGGCAGGGCGAACAGGTGCGCGACACGCTCGCTCGATGGGGCCGGGCGCGGCGAAAACGACAGGATTCCAAGACGGATATGGTCATTGGAGGTGCCGCTTGGCTTGGACCGGTTGCATCGGCGATGGCAGTTAGTTGCGGCCGGGCGCTTGGACCTAGCTCCAGCGGCGTTCGCCCCTACTTCGAATTCAAGTCCTTAGTGCTTGTGTTCCGCAACCGGGATGTGCGTTGGACGACATGGCGAGATCGCGACCCGACCGCAGATTGGGTCGGGAAATGGTGGTTCGCCGACGGACGGCACCATACGCACCGACGACTTCAACTTGAGCGTGGGGCAACGGCCGAGCGCAAAACAGCCCGAAGGTAAAACACCGCGGTCCGCTGGAAGCCCTCGACGAATTGTGCGCCATCGAGATGGAAATCCTAGGCTGTGTACCCAATTATATGAAGAGATTGCATAAGGGTCTTGTGCAACTGATGATCCTTGGAAGGGGTTTCGACTTATGGCAAGTTCCCGCCACGACATGACCGATGCGGAATGGTTGGTTCTGCGATCGGTTCTGCCGACCGGTCGGCAAGGACCGGTACGCAAGAACGACCGCCGGGTTTTCGACGGCATCTTTTTCGTGCTGCGCAGTGGCATCCCATGGCGCGACCTGCCGCGACACTACGGTCCGTACACGACCTGTTGCAACCGCTACAATCGATGGAGCAAGGACGGGACCTGGTCGCAGATCATGGAGAAGTTACAGAGACTTGTCGGGCAGGACGACGGTCCGGACGGCGGCGGAGCCGGGCACTTGAAGACGCGGATGATCGACGCCTCGGCGGTCCGCGTCCACAAGCACGGAGCCGGGTCGCGGAGGGATGCACAGCCCCGGCACATCGGGCGCAGCCGGGGCGGTCTGACCACCAAAATTCATGTCGCTGTCGACGGCGGGGGGCATCCCACGGCGATGCGGCTGTCGCCCGGTCAGGTCGCCGACTGCACCCAGGCACTGGCACTGCTCGGCAACGATGACCCAGCAGCGATCGTGATCGGCGACAAGGCTTATGACACCGACGCCATTGTCACCTGGATCAAAGCCGGCGGCGGCGGCGCCGTCATTCCCTCCGGAAGCCATCGCAAAACGCAGCGTCCGCTGGACCGCAAGGCCTATGCAAGCCGCAATCGCGCAGAGCGGTTCTTCGCCAGAATCAAGGAGTTCCGCAGGGTCGCAACGCGCTGCGACAAACGCGCCCGCAACTTCCTCTCCGCCGTCACCCTCGCCGCAGCACGCTACATCCTGCGCAATCTCGCACAAAAATCAATTGAGTCCACAGCCTAGGGGAGATCGATGAGTTGGCGGATGCAGCGCGGGAGATGGTCGCGAAATGAACCGGCGATTGGGACGACATGGTTGTGAGTTTTGTGCCAATGGTCGTCATGGACAAGCTTGCGGCGCGACCACGGTCCGAGAGGAACGGCCCCAAGCGGAGGTTTCAAAGGGTTTGATTTCGTTTGGGGATGGCGACTTCCTGTTCTCGACGATCACGCTGTGCCTGGAAATCGGCAAGGTTGCGGTGTCTTCGGAGCCTGACCAACGGCACTGACCGCAGATCGAACAAATTCTATGTGCTTCGACCCGGAAACCGGGTGCTTGGCAAGTGCATTTATCACTTTGTTCGCTAGGCACGATTCAAGGACGAAGCGAAAATGAGCTTCATGGGTGCAGCAGGTCAGCAACTTGTCCCAAACCGTTTATGGAAAACTTCATCGTCCCTCTCACTACGCTCGACGAGCAACGGCGTACCGCTGGTATCCTGAACCGGGCATCGAAGATCGAGCACCTTCACATTCAACTAGCCAATACCGGCTCATCACTTGGCGTCTCCCTCATGTAGGGATCTTGGAATACGCGGCAGGATACGATACCGCATTATCCGGAATCCAAGCGTTGCGAATATTTTTTCGTACATTGTTGCACTCCGATGATCCATCGCGTCACGATCAAGAACTTCAAGTGTTTCCGCGAGCAGACCTTCGATCTAGCTGATTCGGTTGTTCTTGCCGGGCCGAACAATGCTGGAAAGTCCACACTGCTCCAGGCAATTGCCACATGGAAACTTGGTCTTGAACGATGGGTTGCTCAACGGGAGGGAAGCAAGGCGGTCCGGCTCAGGGGTGGCCATCCCTCGAACCGATATCGCGGCAGTGCCGCTCCGGGAGATGAATCTCCTTTGGGAAGACCGAAAGGTCACTGGCCCTCAAGGAATGTCCGGAACGAGGCGGCTGATCGAGATTGTCATGGAAGGTCGCACGAATGGAGAAGCGTGGACCTGCGGGATCGAGCTTCAATACTCCAATCCCGAACTGGTATATGCACGGCCAAAGGGCGCAAAGGACCTTAACAGCGAAGAGATCCGGGGCTTTCCGCCGGAAGCAGCGAAGATTCTTGATATCGTTTATGTCCCGCCGCTCTCGGGAGTCGTGCACGGTGAGCCGCGACATGATCGGGGTATGCAGGATCTTCTTGTCGGCCAAGGGCGGACGGGAGAGATTCTGCGGAATCTCCTCTTGGAGACTGCCGAAAGCGGCCGCGCGGAGCATTGGCAGGCACTTGCGAAACACATCCAAGATCTATTCCGGATCGAATTGCTTAAGCCTGCCTACTCGCCAACCCAACCATATATTGTATGCGAATATCGTGAGCAGAACCGTAGTACCCGGTCGCTCGATCTTTCCAATGCTGGGAGTGGAACGCTCCAAGTGCTTCTCTTGCTCGCCTTTTTGTATGCGCGGCCCGCCACGGTGATCCTGCTTGATGAGCCCGATGCACACCAGCATGTCATCTTGCAGAAGCAAGCCTATGACTTGATTCGCAAGGTCGCAAACGATCGCGGCGGGCAAGTGATCATTGCGACACACTCCGAGATCATTCTCGATGCGACGGCACCAGACCGGGTGCTTGGTTTCTTGGGCGAATCTCCCCGCTTGCTCGTCAGCGAAACTGAACGAGACCGGCTTCGCGAGGCGCTCAAGCGTGTCACTACCACCGACCTTCTGCTCGGTCGAGACGTAGGCAGCGTGCTCTATGTCGAAAGCGAGACAGATGAGAAAATTCTCAAAGAATGGTCGCAGACCCTAGATCATTCGGCACAAAGATTCTTCCAAAAACCTTTCGTGCATTGGCTTGGTGGAAGAAGTCTTCGAGAAGCTAAATCACATTTCTTCGCCATGCGGGCAGCATTTCCAACAATGCGTGGCATCTGCCTGCTTGACGGAGACAACCTGATGGGCCGGATGAGGAGACAATAAATGCGGGGTTGCGCGTATTGCGCTGGCGCCGCTACGAAATCGAAAATTATCTCCTGCAGCCAGAGGCCATTGCGAGATTCATCGATTTCCCGCTGATGCAAGCTCGTGTAGACGAAGTCTTTTGGAAGCAGGTGCCACCGGGAACTGATCTCTTCGGAGAGCATGTAGCTCTTGGGCGGGTCAAGGCAAGCGATGAATTCTTGGTCCCGTTGTTGAAAGATGTTGGAAAGAACACGCCCAAACGAGATCTGTATCTTTTGGCCTCTGCAATGCATGAAGACGAGATCCACCCGGAGATTTGTGAAAAGCTCGACTCCATCGCAGAATCGCTCAATCCGCCATTGAGTGGGCTGATGGGTGCCGGCCCGGCTGGGTCTCCGGGTGATAACTGAGATTATTGTGGGCCGGCCGGGGCGGTTGATCCTTGGCTCGACAATCTAAATGCCGGTGCCATGCACGACCTGCGCAACGGCAACTGCTCGCGCCACATGCTGACGAACCGGGCGATATCGAACTCAGCGCACCGCGCCGTCTGGAAGCCCAACACCGTTCATGACTCTTTACGAGGCTTGCGAGGTTCAAGTTTGTTGACAGTTTTGGATTCGAAGGCCGGGTAGGGTAGAGTTGCTGCTTCCCAGATGCATGCCCAGAACTTGCAAATCTGTGCCGTGGTGAGGTCCATGTGCCGTGCTGCTGGGCCGGGTCAGATATCCAGTCACCCGCATTGCGGCCGACCCGAGCCAGTTTGACGCGATCTGGTCCTGAAATTCACGAGAGGCCCACTCGTGAAAGCCTTGCCGCCTTACGGACAGGCGAAAACAGTTGCGGCCTCTCTCTCCGTGCCTTCGATACCCATCCCACGAAAAGATATCCAACAGTGACCTTGCACATGTGGTCTTGGCGCAGGTTTAGGCGATGAAAGACCTGGTGCTGGGTCTGATAACGCCCGAGAATTGCACCCGCACTCCAAAATGCGCCAATGTGCTACCCTATAGGGTGTATTTCTTTGCCGTAGGCATTCGCGAAGTCGTGGGGTTAAGGATTTGACTCGTCTTGGCCAACCTCCGTCCTGCTTTCCGTCATCGCGGCAGGAACGATGCCGGCCAAGGTCTTCTCGACTGCCCGGGACGGGCAGTTAGACGGACAACATCGTCGGGCTCTGTATGCACTATCGGAATGCGCGCGGGCGCTTTGTAACGACGAAAGGTGCCAGACCTAGGTTGTGTACTCATTGATTTTGATCCAGAGGCGGATGCAGGCGAGGGCGATTGCGGCGAGGAAGTTTCTTGCGAGCTTGTGATGGCGGGTCGCGATGCCTCGGAAGTGCTTGAGCTTGTTGAAGAAGCGTCCGACGAGGTTGCGTTGGCGGTACAGGTGATCGGGCACCAAGCGCCGCTCCCGGCGATCCCGTTGGGTCGGAATGTGGGGGGGGGGGCACGAGCCATGGTCGGCGATGCGTTTGAGGATGGCGCGAGCGTCGCAGCCGCGGTCGGCGACGACGTGGATTTTGGTGCTCAGCCCGCCTCTCGAGCGTCCGATGGCGTGGTCCGGACCCCCTTTTTCCCGCCCACGGCGTGCCGGTGCGCAGGATGTGAAAAATCCCGCTGATCGCCCGCCGGTCGTCCACCCGCGGAACGCCCCGCGGCTTGTCAGGCGGCAACGGCGAGATGATCGCCCATTCCGCATCCGTCAGGTCGTGCCGGCCTCGCATCCTCAAGCTCCCGCTGTTTGGAAGCTTGAATCACATCAGAGCCGGAAAGAGAATCCCTTTTCCCTTTATGAGTACACGACCTAGGCCCCCGGCCGCAACTAGTCGGTTGCCGATAGCATCCGGGCTAGCCGTTCGGCACACCGATCCTTGTGTCAGTCACGGAGCCCTGGCGCTATTCGTCGCGCCTTGTTGAATTCGCGCATCCGCGCAAGAACGTCGACCCCGATCTGCGAATACACATCCAGCAGGTCAACCAAGACCCAGTTTTCCCGAATCAGCCCAGCCTCGCATCTCCAGAAGTCGAGGCTGCGCATCGTTATCTTTTGACCGGAAGGCGCGATTCCAAGCCACCCGTCCCCCGTGATGGTCATGTGCATTCCCGGCCAGGCGGTGAAGCCGACATAATCGCCCTCCGCAAACAAATTTCCCTTCCCGAGAGTTCCCACGCGGTCAGGCATGGCGTTCAAGAAGGGAATCTGGTGCCAGTTCCGGAAGCCCGCGATCCCGCGGCAAGTTCCGATCCCTGAAGGACCATACCAGCTGCATTTCGGGTGCCAGTAGTCCGCCAGCCTCATCGCTTCGGCACCACCCTTAGCGAAGTTGCCAAGCGCGGCTAGCATGTCGGACACCAACTGCAGGCTTGCTGTGGTCCTTGTCCGATCGTCTTCGTCTATGTGAAGCCCGTCTTGCGTTGCCGGTCCGGGAACGTGCCATTCCCGACCGAGGCTTGGAGAAATTGGCCAGGCGCCCGCCTGCATCATGACCTCGGGAATGTCCCAAAGAGCCTGCATTTCGACGATCTGGCCTTCCTCGAATCGGAAGAACTCGTGAAACCGCATGGACACCTGGTGACCGGTTGGGGGAATGTGGAGCCAAGGCCTTGCGAATTCCCCGGTATAGTATCCAGCGCATCCAACCATGTCCGACCCGGTCAGGGATCTGCCCGCCATCGCGATGGTTTCGCGGCGCTCAAGGTCTGGGACCGCGTAGTGAAGCGGAAAGAGCGCCTCCTTGAGAAGCGCCTCCGGACCGTCCAAGGTCTCAAACGGATGGGCAAGATGAATCGTGGCATTGCTGGAGAAGATGTCAGAGATCCGAGACCGGACTTCTTTGGGGTCGAAATCGTACAGTGCCGTGCGGAGAGGTTCGAGCGACGACTTGTTCAGTTCATGCAGGTCAATCGCGTTCTTGCTCATTTCACCAAAGCGTTTATTGCAATGCGGGCAGCACCGATGAGCTTGCAACAGGACACACTTGGTCGGCGTTGGCAATCAGAAATTTGATGTCAGGCTTGGTGCGTTTGGGCGGGAACACGATGTCCAACTTTTTGCAGACCTCGTTTATGCTTGCCATTTGGAGATTTCGGCCAAAAATGAACCGGACTAGACAGAAGCGAGGAATGAGCTTTGCAGATTATCGGATATCACGAGGCCGAGCCACTGCTTGACTGGAAAAAGGTCGCGGCCGCCCTGCACGCCGGGCACAAGTTGCCGCGCGCCCAGATACGCGACCTGATTCTCCAACGGGGTACGGATACGGTACTCAACCGCCTTGCCTGGATTGACGGACTGGGTTGCGCAGTCAAGACCGCCACGATTTTTCCGGAAAACCAGAGAAGCGGGAAAAAAAGCGTGAACGGCGCGATGACTCTGTTCTCCGATGCCACCGGCGAGCCCGAAGCTGTTGTGGACTTTCACCTTGTGACCAAATGGAAAACGGCAGGAGACTCCATTCTAGCGGCACAGCATTTGGCACGACCGGACTCTAGGGACATTCTGCTTGTAGGAGCGGGCGCAGTCGCTCGTTCGCTGGTCGAGGCGTATGCGGCGATTTTCTCGGATGCCAAGTTCAGCGTCTGGAACCGCACGGCTGCGAAAGCGGTTTCTATGGCACAGGAACTGAGTCCCGATTTCGAGATCTCAGCCGTGGCGGACCTCCCGTCGGCTGTCAGCGCATGCGACATTGTAGCGTGCGCAACTATGTCGGCTACTCCGGTGATTCAAGGCGATTGGCTTTCGCCCGGGACCCATTTGGACTTGATTGGAGCCTACAGGCCAGACATGCGAGAGACAGACGACGCGTCGCTTGCAAGGTCCCGGATTTTTGTGGACTCGCGTGAAACGACAATGGAACACATTGGCGAGATCAAAGCTCCGCTGGAAGAAGGTGCAATAAAGGCATCGGACATTGTCGCCGACTTCTACGATCTGGATTCAGGATCGTTCCGCCGACGCCGCGAAAGCGAAATAACACTGTTCAAGAACGGCGGTGGCGCCCATCTTGACTTGATGACAGCGAACTACATCGTATCTGAGTGGAGAAACAGGCAACTTCCCGGACATTCAGTGCATCGCAAGAAGTGACTCGAAGCGGCGTCGACGATTCGGTTTCTTCAAGAGACAACGCCGAGTGGAATTTCGTGCTGGGGCGACACTTGGTGTCGATCGTGAAACGGCGACTTCAGGTTGCCGCGAGCCTTGTGTTCAGCGGACGTTCGTTGACAGGAAGGTGCACGATCGCCGAAAACGCTCCCACGCCGACTCCGATCCACCATACGAGGTTGTAGTTGCCGTACACGTCGTAGAGCTGACCGCCAAGCCAGACTCCGAGGAACCCTCCCAGCTGGTGCGAGAAGAAGACGATCCCGTACAGCGTTCCCATGTACTTCAGTCCGTAGATGTGCGCGATCAGTCCGCTCGTCAGCGGAATCGTGGCCAGCCAGAGTGCGCCCATTGCGACCGAGAAAACCAGAACGCTCGCCGGGGTTATGGGTAGCGCGATGAATGCTGCCGCCGCCACTGTGCGTCCAGCATAGATCGCGGTCAGCAGATATTTTCTTGAATGGTATTTTCCGAGCCATCCTGCGTAGATCGTGCCGGCGATGTTGGCGAGGCCTATGACAGAGATCGCGACCGCTCCAAGCGCCGATGTCGTGGTCACTCCAATTCCGTGCAGTATCCCGCCAGCGGCGATCGGTCCGCACATTTCCGTCACAAACGCCGGGAAATGGGCGGTGATGAAAGCCAGCTGATACCCGCAGGAAAAGAAACCGACAAAAATCAGCGTGTAGGAGGGGTCCCTGAAGGCCTTCAGCAGGATCGATCCAAGGCTTTCTTCCAGTTCGGCTTTCGAGGCCACTTGTGGTGCGCGCATCATCGGCAGTGTCAAGAGGACGGCCAAGATGGCAGCGGCGAACACGATGAAGACAGACTGCCAAGTCAGGAAACTCAGCATCCATTCGGCGACAGGCGCTCCGACCACTTGGCCAGCAGACCCGGCGGCTGTGGCAATCCCAAGCGCCATGGAGCGGTTGCTTGCCGAAGCCGCACGGCCAACGACGGCGAGGATCACGCCAAACCCCGTCCCGGCAACTCCGAATCCGACAAGAATCTCTAGAAACTGGTGTGCTGCGGGAGTTACCGCAAAGCTGGAGAGGACCAATCCGACAGCATACATGATCGCACCGAGAACGATTGCAATCCGATCTCCGATCTTCTCTGCCAGCGCCGAGAACATTGGCTGCCCGACTCCCCAAGCAAGGTTCTGAATGGCAATTGCAAGCGAAAAGTCGACCCGCAGCCATCCGAAATCCTCCGCAATGGGGATTTGAAATACGCCGAAGCTTGCGCGAATCGCGAAACCGATCAGGATAATGATGCAACCGGCAACCAGTACCGGTGTAACCAGTTGGGAATTGCGAGCTGGATTGCTAACTGTCATCTTGTCTCTGTCGATTCGGGATGAAGGTTGAGATTCCATTGTCAGAACGCAAGCGCTGGTCCGCTGTGCAGCAAACTGCGTCAAGCGAACCCAACTCCCGATATTCTGCACCCTACCTAGCATTTTCAAACCTGACTTGAAAATTGCCAATTAAATCGCTTTGAATGACGGCAAAGCTCCTGCCGTGTATTGAGCATGAGATGAAAGCCATATGATGGGCACGCTGGTCGAACTGTTCAAAAGTCGTATGGCTTCTGGCGAACTGCGTCCGGATTCCGTTCAAGCGAACGCCGTTAAAAAACTGGACGAGTTGAAAATCCGGGCGGAGTTCCTTTCGAAAGAGGCCGGATTGATCGGGGGATTGCTGCGCAGAGCCAAGAGGGACACCACAGGTCTTTACCTTTGGGGCGGGGTAGGTCGCGGAAAGTCCATGCTCATGGACATGTTTTTTGAGCAGTTGGAATCCCGGCATAA
Organism: Paracoccaceae bacterium; assembly: GCA_963422275.1. GTDB lineage: Bacteria > Pseudomonadota > Alphaproteobacteria > Rhodobacterales > Rhodobacteraceae. The sequence continues at coordinate 232,846 of OY729418.1, read as the reverse complement.
GAGCAGGTTCCATTTCTTGGAATTCATGCAGAAGGTCCACTCCTCTCTCCATGAAATCCGGAAGACTGACGTTGCCGACACCATTCCACCGGTTGCGAAACAGGTTGCCGAAAACCTGAGGGTGCTGTGTCTGGACGAGATGCACATAGATGACATCGCCGACGCGATGATCGTGGGACGGCTGTTCGAAAGCCTTTTCGACATGGGCGTCGTGATCTGCACGACTTCAAACCGGAAGCCAGACGACTTGTACAAGAATGGCTTGAACAGGCATCTGTTCGTGCCGTTTGTCGAGCTCGTGAAAGAAAGGATGGAAGTCCATGAACTCGCGAGTGACACCGATTACCGCCAGGAGCGGCTGAAGGACGAGAGAACATACTTCTCACCGGCCAACAGCAAGGCAAGGTCGGTGATCGACTGCATTTGGAACGACCTTTCCGGCGGAAAAAACCGAGTTCTCGTGCTGCAGGTGAAAGGCCGGGAGGTCCGCTTTCCCCGGTTTTCCAACGGCGCGGTAAGAGCGACTTTCTGGGAGGTTTGCGCACAGCCGCTTGGCCCAGCCGACTTCTTGGCGCTGTCTCAAGCGATCCGAGCTCTGATCATCGAGGATGTCCCTCAATTGTCGCGTTCCAACTACAACGAAGCGAAGAGGTTCGTCTTGCTCGTCGACGCCTTGTACGAAGCGAAGGTGATCTTGATTGTCTCGGCAGCGGCAGAACCTGAAAAGCTCTACATTGAAGGGGACGGCTCCTTCGAGTTCGAACGGACGGCATCCAGGCTTCGCGAAATGCAGAGTGCCGACTGGAACCGCGAAACCTGATCGAATACGCAGAACATGCTGGAGCGTGAATATTCTCCTCCGGAGTTTCCGCTTGACGTCTTGCATCGCGACGGGCACCTACTTGTCGTGAACAAGCCGTCCGGTCTCCTGTCCGTGCCCGGCAAGGGGGCGAACATGGCCGACAGTCTGCTTTCAAGGGTGCAAGTTGCCTTTCCGGAGACACTGCTGGTGCACCGGCTGGATCTGGACACGTCCGGTGTAATGGTATTCGCTCTCTCAAGGCAGGCACAGCGCCACCTCGGACTTCAGTTTGAGCACCGGCGCGTGAGGAAAGTCTACATCGCGCGAGTCCATGGCTTGGTCGAGCCTGCCGAGGGAGAAATCGAGCGCCCGTTGCGCGTCGATTGGCCAAATCGTCCAAAGCAGATGATAGACTACGAGAATGGGCGATTCGCCAAAACGGAATGGAAGGTTCAGAAATATGAGGACAACGCAACGCGCGTGAAGCTGCTGCCGTTAACCGGGCGAAGTCACCAGTTGCGGGTGCACATGCTCTCGATTGGTCATCCGATCCTTGGAGACTCCCTGTACGCGGACGGCGAAGCGCTTGCGGGCAGCGACCGCCTGCAACTGCATGCGGAAAGTATCCGGTTTCGGCATCCGGACGGCGGAAGAGGGGTTAACTTCAGGGCAGCTTGTCCATTTTGAAGCTGGCTCAAGTTGCTGGCGTCGCGTTGCGACCTCGATGAATTTCCCGAAATCGAATATGCTTGCACACTCGGAATTGGTTTCATTGCGGAGGATCTGAATGCGCTTTGCTTCTTTCAATGCAGATGGAACTCGATATTACGGAGCTGTCCGAGACAGCGGGCTGATCGCGCTTTCGCCGGATTTTCCGGAGTGGCCGACAATGCGCGCCGCAATTGCCGCCGATGGTTTGGACCGCCTTGCAAACGAAGCGATGGACCGGGACTTGACCCATCCAGAGGGGAATTTCAGATGGGATATTCCCGTTCCCGATTCGGAGAAGATAATATGCGTTGGCATTAATTATCCCGACCGCAACGCCGAGTATAGGGACGGGAAAGCAGCGCCTCAGAACATGTCGCTCTTCCCGCGATTCGCGCGATCCTTCGTCGGGCACGATGCGCCGCTGACACGTCCGCCCGAGTCCCCGCAACTGGACTATGAGGGCGAGGTTGCAATTGTCATTGGCAGGGGCGGACGGCGAATCCCCGAGGAACAAGCTTTCCGCCACATTGCAGCGTTGACGCTCTGCAACGAAGGCACGATCCGCGACTGGTTGCGACACGCCAAGTTCAATGTCACCCAAGGCAAGAATTGGGACGGTTCCGGGGCCATCGGCCCATGGCTAGTTCCATTCGAAAGAGCCGAGCAAATCACGGACATCAGGCTTCAGACACGCGTGAATGGCGAGTTGCGCCAAGACGACCGGACTGGGCGAATGATATTCCCGGTCGCGCGCCAGATTGCCTACATCTCGACCTTCACCACGCTGGTTCCGGGTGACATGATTGTTACCGGCACGCCAACGGGAGCAGGAGCGCGCTTCGATCCACCTCGCTTTCTGCTTCCGGGCGATGTCGTCGAGGTCACGGCCGAGGGAATCGGAACTCTGAGAAACCGCGTGGTGGACGAATGACGCCTGAGAACATCGAGGCTGCGGCCGCCGCTCTGTTCGACGCTGAGCGCAGCGGTCGCCAAATCGGAATGCTCTCACAGGTGTATCCTGACATGACCCTAGATGACGCCTATGCTGTCCAAGCATCCCTTGTTATCCGAAAGCGCACAGCAGGGCAGAGGGCTGTGGGCTGGAAAATCGGCCTGACTTCTCGCGCGATGCAGACAGCCTTGCAGATAACAACGCCGGATTCGGGCGTGCTGTTCGACAACATGCTGTTTGAAAACGGTGCGCTCGTTCCCGCGTGTCGGTTCATTCAGCCTAGGATCGAGGCAGAGATCGCATTTGCGATGAAATCAGATCTTGCCGGCGAAGACATATCCCGGGACGACGTGGTTGGCGCGACCGACTACGTCGCGCCGTCGCTTGAAATCCTGGACACGCGGGTCATTCGCAAGGATCCAGGGACGGGAGCCGTCCGAAAAATCGTCGATACAGTTTCGGACAATGCTGCGAATGCGGGCCTCGTTCTTGGAACACAGCGCCATCATGTCGAAGTATTTGACTTGCGCTGGGTGGGTGTCGTGGTCAAGCGGGACGGGGTGGTCGAAGAGACTGGGCTAGGGGCAGGCGTGCTCGATGACCCGGTGAGAGGGATCATTTGGCTGGTTCGGCGCCTTGCAGCATACGGAGGCGGTGTTTCAGCTGGAGACATCGTGCTGTCGGGATCGTTCATCCGACCGGTCGAGGCGCCCTCGGGATCGGCCTTCGACGCCGATTTCGGAGACTTCGGCTCAGTTCACCTGCTTTTTGAGTAGGATGCGCTTTTCGGGGCAGCAGTTCGGAATCGCGCAAGAATGCGCTGGTAAGTCCGCGGTCTCAATGCAGACATGACCGAAGGCTGGCACTTCGTGCCCGATCTCGTCCAGTTTGACCATCGCCTTGGGGAACTCCTCCTTGGGCTTGTTGATCCTCTTCTCAATCGCCTCCATACGCTCGTTGGGGACTCCGCTCGGACATGAGCCGATGCGTCCCGGTTCTCCCGGCGATCAGGTCGATCACGCTTTCCGAAACTCCATTATCCAGAACTTGTGTCCCTCCCCCACGCGATCGTTCAGTATCTCATGGAGACCCCCGGAGCCGATCGTCCCCTCGATCAGGGCGACATTGTCTCCAACCTCAGTGCCGCGACGCAGGTCAGGCAGACGTGCCGTCGCCTTCATGGATCCTCAATTAACCAACCTTGCTCTTCCGCTTCTGTCCTGAGCTTGTGCACAGCGGTGGTCTGGTACAAGATCGGGCTGTTCCGCTGTCAGGGTCTGGAGGTCGTGGCCCCGGCAGCCCGCGGGATGCTGCTCATCGTGACGCAGTGCCAGTTCGAACACCTCGATACGTCCTAAAGCCGGGGCCGAGTGACGAGGTCCCGGAGAACGTCCCGCGCGCGCTCGTCCTCCGCATGATCCAGTGCGGTTTTTTCCCGGACATCAGCATGACTGGCATCCCGGAGATTGTCCGGCAAGTCAGCCTCAAATTCCGCGAGAAGTTCAACAAGCGGGAAGAGACCGGTTTCAGCCGCAAGGATCAAGGGCGTCCGTCCCCTCGTGTCGTTGGCGTGCAGGAGTTTGGCCCGCGCCTCCTGGTTGGGACGCCGTTCCAGTGCCTTCGCCGTGCCATCCGGGTCGGCACGGACAACGGCGTAATGCAAAGTCGCGGACGGACATGCAGCCATGGCCGACACATGGCCAGCAAGCGAGGGAATTGGACATGCAAAAGTGTATTTGTCGAACTTCTGCACAATTCCCGAGCGCAGCATCGCATCGAAGGCATGTTCGGCCGTCACTCCGTCGGGAAGCGTCCAGCGCCAATCCTCCTCGATCTGCGAGTCGCTTCTGGCCTTGCGGTTGGCTTCACGGATTTCGCGGATGATGGCCTCGCGTCCCATTGGTTCCCAACATTCCATTTCCTCGAGGATCGTCGAGAGCAACTCCTCGCGTTCCTTCAGCGGCTCGCGCATGCGGTCGCCGTAATAGTCGCATCGCAGTCTTGCCGCCCGCATCCGGACTTCATCCAAGTCCGCTGCGGCGGGACGCCAGTCCTGTTCCTTGATTGCGTCAGCTAGGGCTAGAAGGAAGTTCCGGCAGTGCATCGGCCAACCTTGGCTGTCGCGGAGCATGGCCCGCTTCCACGCCTCCAGCGTTTCCGGCGGCGGCATCGCCGATGACAGGTGGTTCTCAGCGAATCGGTGAAAAAGCTCCGTTGAGGTTTCCTCGACGAAGCGTCCCAGCGTGGTCTCCGCATCGTAGCTCAGGCGTGTCAGCTGTCCGACATCCCGCAGCAGGTCGGCGCTGTTGGCGAGCCCGGCAAAGATCGGAAAGATTGGAAGGCCGTGATCTGCATCATGAAGCCGCCGAAGGTTGATCGTGAAATTCTGTCGTCGCTCCAGCGTCATTTCCCCGTCCGCCACCGACTGGATTTCGTCGATGAGCAGCATGACAGGAGATCCCTGCAGCCTGTCGGCGAGATTCTTGTCTGGAAGTTTTGCCGCAATCGTCGCCAGAAGCCGGTCGAACGGAAAAAGCAGCGAATCCGCGGCGAGAGTGGCGGTGCTGGGACCGTCTCCGCGTTTCAACCTCCACATGTTCCCGATATTCGCCAGCAGTGCCGACTTGCCAGCGCCTGGCGCTCCCTGGAAGACAAGGGTCATGTCGGCACCCGGGGCTTCCCGAAACACGGGATCGGTGCAACGCCGACGCAACATGGAAAGCCTGGACGAAATCTTCTTCAACTCCTTTTGCCTCCCGACGAAGATTTCCGCTGCGCCACGGTCGACACTGTCGATGAATGCATCGAGCAGTTCGGTCTGCCTATTGTCAAGGCGTGCCCCCGCTTCACGATCAGGGATCATTCTTCGCTCTCCGTCCGGATTGATCATTGCAGCTTCCCGAATGGGGCCCATTTCTCAATGGCTGGCGGCTGCGAAGCATGCTCTTGGCGATGGATGCCTGCCGAGGACGACGAGATGGAACCACCTTGGACAACTGTCGAGACACTTGATGGCAATGCCGCGGAAGCCCTTGATCTGGCTGTGGTGGCTGTTGGCCGTCTGGATGTGCATAGCCCCGCGCATCCGCCCGCCCTTTGCGGCTTTCGAGCACGAAGGTCTCGTCGGCCTCGACGATCCCGGCGAGCCGGTCCGGCGACTGCCGAACCGCCGCCAGGAAGCGGTGGCACTGCTCCGCCGTCAGTTCATCGATTCTCGAAAACCAACTCCGAAACCGTGCCCGATCCATTCTTCCGCTCCCCGTGGTCAATGCAAGTCGGAACCCAGTGCAGCACATACGCCTGCGAAATGCGAACAGAGCCTTTCCAAATCTTCGGTAAACGCGCGACGTCCAGAGATCGACTCGCAATATCCCTTTATCATTTTTATGTTTCGCGACGTGTAATAGCTCATCCAGTCGATCTTTCGTGCTTGCATCTGCAGACGAAAACTCGACCTCCGTATGGCAAGTCGGCACAGAAGACTTACCTAGTTTTTAATCGCAAAGCTTCAGTTGTTGTCTGGAGAATGGGCAACACTCTGGGCAACATGGCAAGAAGAAATGGACGGGATTCGATCTTCTTTTCGAGAGACGGCAACATCGAGATTAATGCAGCAGTTAGCGGCGATCAGGTGCCAATGTCCAAGCTTTCTTCCAATAATGTGAACGCTCCCACCGTTCATGATCGCAGGCAAGCAATGAGTGTGCCTCAAATCTCAAAATTGCGCAACGGTCCCGGTCCCTCCCTGATCTGCGATCAAATCCGCACTTTCCGACTTTTTTGTCCGCGGCACACGAACGGACACCTGATTCGCAATCGTATCGGATTTTCCGCTGGAAACTTCCTGCAGGTGCGGACCGAACCTCCGGCGCACCTAGGATGGCACCGCTGGGACAGATTCAGGCATGCGCCACCGGGCGACCGGCCCGAGATGGAGACATGAACGAAATGCAGAGAACGTCCCGGTTGGGGACATTGTTCAATATTGACTGCTAGTCGGGAAGCCAGCATAATGGCGTCGGGTGCGCGTTTCGCGTAGGAGACTGGCTGGCGACAGCCAACGTTATTCTCGCCTGAAACCTGAGATTGATGAAGCACAGCAAGATTCCCGACGAGCTCTCGCAAAAGCTGGGTGTGTTGACCCGCCGCGAAACGGAAGCGCGCATTGTCGCCCCGCTTGTCGATGCCCTTGCGTCCGAGTTTGGCCGCGAACGAGTCTTGACCGTGGTCGCCGATACCATAGTCCGTCTGGCGCGCGAGCAGGGAAGCGAGCTTGCCGAAAGATATGGAAGTGACGTGGAGGCGTTCCTGAAAGTTCTGGATATCTGGAATCAGGGCGACGCTCTCGAAATTGACATGATCGAGAGCAGCGAAACTCGCCTCGACTTCAACGTGACCCGCTGCAAGTTTGCCGAACTGTATCAAGATCTCGGTATTGCGGACCTCGGGGCCGTGCTGTCATGCAACAGGGACTTTTCTCTGATTGAGGGATTCAACACCAAGGCTCGACTGGAACGGAAACATACGATCATGGCAGGTGCCCCATGCTGCACATTCCGGTACAGTTTTCCCGGAGGTCCCGCGAAAAACAACATGCCCGCGGGGCCAAGCCCTGATACCGCCTCATGAGGTTGCTGGTTCCGTCGCCTGCTGTGACAGGTCAGTCAGTGCGCGAATTGCCGAACACCGAAGTCATCTAGGCGGTATCGACTATCGAGTCATGCTAGGCTTGGAACGAGCTCTCCGCCCAATTTGAGTCGCCTGAGAATCAGGGTCGGCACGCTTGCCCGAATTTGCTCCCACCTCTCATTTCGTGAATTTGTGCGAGCGGATCTCGGGAAATCGCATCAGGTCCGCCTTAAGGCGCGCTTGCTGGCCTGCCTTCGACGGATGCCAGGAATTCCGAGATGGTGAAGAAGAGACGGCAGGCGGGATTTTGGGGACGGATTAGCGCTGGCGTCTTTCCTTACCGGTTTGCTGGTCCACTGCCCGCATTGAAAGCTTGACTTTGCCTCGATCATCGAATCCGAGCAGCTTCACCTTCACTTCCTGGCCCTCTTTCAGAACCTCGGACGGATGCCTCAGTCGAGTATCGTTGATCTGGCTGATATGCACGAGTCCGTCGCGCTTGCCGAAAAAGTTGACGAACGCCCCGAAGTCCATGAGTTTCACGACACGGCCGGTATACACTTGACCCACTTCCGGTTCGGCGACGATGGCATGAATCATCCCGTAGGCCTTGTCGATCGCCTCGCCATTTGGCGAAGCTATCTTGACGGTACCGTCGTCATTCACGTCCACCTTGGCGCCCGACACCTCAACTATCTCGCGTATGACTTTGCCGCCAGTGCCAATGACATCGCGAATCTTGTCGGTCGGGATCGTCAGGGACTTGATTCTTGGGGCATGGATCGAGAACTCTCCGACCTCGGTCAGGGCCTTGGCCATTTCACCGAGTATGTGCATGCGACCCTCTTTTGCCTGGCTGAGCGCCTGCTCCATGATTTCGGTCGTGATCCCGGCCACCTTAATGTCCATCTGCAGGGAAGTTATTCCGTTCACGGTGCCGGCCACCTTGAAGTCCATGTCCCCGAGATGATCCTCGTCGCCAAGAATGTCGGTCAACACGGCGAAGCTTCCATCCTTCTCCAATATCAACCCCATCGCAACGCCTGCGACAGGCGACCTCAACGGAACTGCGGCATCCATCAATGAAAGCGATGCGCCGCATACGGTCGCCATTGAGGACGAGCCGTTCGACTCGGTGATCTCGGAGACGACTCTGACTGTGTACGGAAAATCGATCGGGTTGGGCAGAACCGCTTGCAGCGCCCGCCAAGCGAGCTTTCCGTGCCCGATTTCGCGGCGACCTGGAGGCCCTAGGCGACCGGTCTCTCCCACTGAATAGGGTGGAAAGTTGTAATGCAAAAGAAAGTTGGAGCGGAAATTTCCATGCAAGGCATCGACGATCTGCTCGTCCTCGCCAGTTCCCAAAGTCGTGATGACCAGCGCTTGGGTTTCGCCTCGAGTGAAGATCGACGAGCCATGCGCGCGCTTGATAAATCCGACTTCGCATTCAATGTCTCGCACAGATTTTCGATCCCGGCCGTCGATTCTCGCTCCTCCACGAAGGATGTTTTCCCGCAGAACTTCCGACTCGAGTTTCTTTATTGAATCCCGGAGATGCGGGTTGTCCTGATCTTCTGGAGCGAGCGAATCCCTTATCGCCGCTGCAGCGCTTTCGATGGCGTCTTGACGTTCCTGCTTGTCGCGTATGGCAAAAGCCTTCCGCATCGCATCCGTGCCTTCGGTCCGCACAGTATCGAGAAGCGCGGAATAGTCGGGTGCCTCGAACCCGAAAGGATCGCGCGCTGCAGTCTCGGCAAGTTCGACGATCATCGAGATCACCGGCTGCATGGCCTCATGCCCGAACTGAACGGCGCCGAGCATTTCCGCTTCCGACAGCTCGTATGCTTCCGATTCAACCATCATCACTGCATCGCGAGTCCCGGCGACCACGAGGTCAAGTTTCTGCTCTGGGTTAAGGTAGAGCTTGTCTAGGTCGGATACGTTGGGATTGAGGACGTATTCGCCGTTGGCAAAGCCGACGCGCGCGGCACCCACCGGCCCCAGAAACGGCACGCCTGAAATCGTCAAGGCGGTCGAGGCTGCGATCAATGCGACAATGTCTGGATCGTTGGTCAGATCATGCGACAGTACCGTGCAAATGACATTCACCTCGTTCTTGAAATCGGGTGCGAACAAAGGCCGGATGGGCCGATCAATCAGCCGTGACGTCAAAGTCTCCTTTTCCGAAGGCCGTGCCTCGCGCTTGAAAAAGCCGCCGGGAATCTTTCCAGCTGCATAGTACTTTTCCTGATAGTGGACAGTTAGCGGGAAGAAACCTTGGTCCTCGCGCGCAGTTTTGGCGAAAGTCACGGCCGCCATCACGCTTGTTTCTCCGAGAGTTGCCATCACGCATCCGTCCGCCTGCCTGGCGATCTTGCCTGTCTCCAGTGTCAGCTCCGTTCCGCCCCACTCGATTTTTCTGGTTATGTTCTTCAGCATTTCATTCCTTTCGGGCGCTTGATTTCTTCATGTTGTGCGCCGCTCGATCGGGCTAGGTGCCCTTGGCTCACAGGTTTCGTTCCATCCATCCAAATCCGATGAGCCATTCGATTCGGAATGCGGACATTCAAATTTTTCATGCAATATGCCGCCCAGCCGGGCAACCCTTCAGGTTGAATCGACCGTCGTGCAGCAAGACACGCGCTTGACGCGCATGCCTGTGCTATCGGCGAATGCCAAGGCGTTTAATGAGTTCTCGATATCTGCTCTCATCCCTTGATTTCACGTAATCAAGGATTTTTCTTCGTTGTGCGACTAGCCGCAACAGGCCACGCCGAGAGTGGTTGTCTTTCTTGTGCACTTTAAAGTGTTCCGTCAGCGCCGCAATTCGCGTTGTCAGGATTGCCACCTGCACCTCCGGTGCACCGGTGTCACCTTTCTTTGGCGCAAACTCCTCGATCAGGCGAGCCTTTTCCGCTTGCGTAATCGACATCGTGTTCTCCTTGTTCTGCGGGATCAAGCCGGGATGTCGTCCAGCTTGGTCCTATCGAACGGCACAACAGCGTACCGCTTCCCTAGTGCATATATAATCTTTTTCGGAAATTTAAAGTTGTTTGCCTAGGGAACCTCTGATTTGGAGGTTTTTTTTGATTTTGGCTGCGGAAATTGTTCCCGGCGCCACCAGTTGGTTTCCTGCGGGCCGGAAACCGCAAATGCGCGTTTTCGGGATGGAAAAGCCGCCGTTTCAGCCATCGCAGGACCGGTCCGGTAAATTCCGGACACACTTCTCCCCTGTCATGACAGGGGAGGCTGGGCAATCGTCAGGTTCAAGAAGCCCAAAAGCAGTGCAAGCCGCTGCACGTTCCTCTCCAGAACTTGATAGCCAATCATGTCGTATCCGAACACCCGCTCGCGATCCGGAACGGATGCTCCACCCGCGCCCGCACCTTGCCCTTCGGCGTCGGCGCAATGCGGGCCTCCAGTCGCGCCCAGGGGATCAGGCCGTCCATCCGCTCCAGAAAGATCTCGCGGCGCTTCTTGCGATCGCATTCGAGGCTTGCAAAGGTCAATTGCCGAAGGCGCTGCATGTCGTGATCCCCCAAAAGAAAGGCGTGGCGCAAGACAGCGATCCCCCCCGGATGCACAATGCCACACCCAAAATCAGGCTGTATTCAGAGGTTCCCTAAGTTCTCGGTGAACAGTCCCCTTTGCCGTCATTCTGAACAAGTCAGGTGTCGCGTACCAAGAAATGCCGCAATCCATTGAGAACGCCTTGCGGATTCTCCTCCATCGCGAAATGTCCCGTATCCGGTATTTCTTGGCCCGTAACCCGATCACACCAAGTTTGCCAGATGGAAAGCGGTGCACCGGTCTTGGAAGGAAAGCCGGTCTCGCTCCACAGAAAATGCAGGGGAACCTCAATTTTTCTGCCGGCTTGCCTGTCAACTTGGTCGTTTTGCCTGTCGGCCGTTGCTCCCGCACGGTAGTCGCAGCACATCGCCTCGATGCGAGAAGGTTCCCTGAACTGATTTCGGTAAGATTCGAGAGCATCCTCGGCAAACGCTTCAAGAGTTCGAGACGCTGTCCAGCTGGCGAGCGTCCATTCAAGAAACTCGATCGGAGCGGCGGCGATCAGTCGTTCCGGCAATGGATGCCGTTGAGCAAGAAATGTCCAGTGATATCCAGACAGCGCGAGATCTGCATTCCACGATTTCCACATCTCCAAGGTCGGGACGACCTCGATTATTGCGAGCTTGCTCACCCGCTCCCCGTGATCAAGCGCGAATCTGTATGCCACACGGGCACCGCGGTCATGGCCTGCGATCGGCGCGCTCGCAATGTCGAGCGCATCCATGAGGCCCACGATGTCAAGAGCCATCGTCCGCTTCGAGTATTGCTTGTTGTCTGGAGTGTCGGGAACAACTGAGCTTTCGCCGTACCCGCGCAGGTCTGGAATTACGCAGGTGAAAGACTGTGCGAGGTCAGGAGCTATCTTGCTCCAGCACATGTGATTTTGCGGGAAACCGTGAAGAAGAATGATTGGAGGGCCGCTTCCTCCGATATGAGTGGAAAGCCGGATGCCTTGCGTCTCGATGAACTGTTTCCGGAAGCCCTTGATTCCGGACGGTGCAACCTCCCTCGGCTCCTGATCGTCGGCCGCCGAGCGGTCTGCAGGGTCAGTTTTCACCATTTTTCGATTGCTTCGTCGTAGGGTCTGTAAAGCGGATGCCTTGGATGACCTCTTGCAGTGTTGCTCGAACCCAACCTGTACAAAGCATGGCCGCGTCTCCGCAACGCATTTCCGACCTCACGGCCTCGGTCCAGAAATTCGCCGTGGTTTCCCCAAGCGCACACGATCTTGTCGGCCCAGTTGCACCCGTCGACGATTACTGCGTCATTGTCCGGTCCTATGGCGTCCCCGGCAGTCCGCAAATACTTCGGATCGGTAGCGCGAAACGCGAAGATGTTGCAAACCTTGATCCCTCCGAAACCCAACCGTCGCGCACGCCGCTCGCAGCGTTCAATTGTGGGGTCGTTTCGTTGCTCGCACGCCGTGGACGGGTTCAGCATGATGAACAGAATCTTTCGAGTCGAAGGTGACCAGATGCGGCTGAGGCTGTAGCGAAACGTCTCGCACACCGAATATACAGCCTCGCTTGCTGTTTCTCCGTTCTGATGTTTTCTGATAAGCATCGCTGCCGCCTTGGAGATCTTGTTACGGCGCCTTGCCGCCAGCAGGACGCTTGAACACCCGATGGGGATGTAGCTCTCCCGCTCGAAATGTCCCGATGGCCACCGCCTTGCCGCTTAGCGAAGCCCATGCGGTTTGGCCGTACGATGCTTGGCCTCCGAAAACTTCGCCTGGAGACCCGTTTCGCAATCTTGACGCCCCCTCGATCGTGCACCTGAGCTCCGGGATGCCCGCCAACCCGATTTCGAGCGGCAGCAGACTAGCTGCGCCTTCGGACCGCATTGCCAAGTCGTCGAAGTCCCTTAACGACAGACAGTCTTCTTCTTTGAAAGGACCGGACTGCGTGCGGCGAAGTTTAAGTGCATGACCCAGGCAGCCAAGGGTCTGTCCCAGATCCCGGGCAAATGAACGAACATACCCCCCCTTGCCGCAGACAAGCTCGAATTCGGCGCAGTCGCGGTCCAGCCGCTGCAGCAACTCGATTCGTTCAACTTTGAGAGGTCGGGCTTTAAGCACGGGTTCCTCGCCTCTTCGTGAAAGCTCATGAGCGCGTTCTCCACTGACTTTCACTGCAGAAAAGTTGGGTGGAACCTGCAGTATCTCGCCTCGAAATTGATCAAGAGCTTGGCGTATTTCATCATTATCAGGCCTGGATTTGGAGGTGTCTGTCACCGAGCCCTCTGCGTCGTCCGTGTCGGTGGACGCTCCGAACCGGACAGTAAACCTGTAAGTCTTGTTTGCGGCCGTCACGAATGGGATCGTCTTTGTCGCCTCGCCGAACGCAATTGCAAGGATTCCAGTTGCCGGGATATCAAGCGTGCCTGCGTGTCCGGCCTTTCGAGCCGTGAGCGCCCGCTTTGCCTTTTCGACAGTGTCGGCAGATGATACGCCCGCCGGTTTGTCCACCGCCAGCCATCCGCATATGTCCTTGCCGGCAACGCGCCGTCTGGCCAAACTACTGGCCCCCCGATGCAACAGCTGATTTGATCAAGTCGCGCTTGACGTCGTCGCGTTCGAACAGCCGTCGCATTTCGTCCATCTGATCAAATGTCCGGTCCAGCACAAAATTCAACTGCGGGGAGTATTTCAGATCAATGTAACGATTCAGCAAGCGCCTGATTTCGGAACGCTCACGGTTCAGGACGGTGACGGTTTCCTCGCCATTGTGACCTCCGAGCGGAAGTACGTATACGGTCGCCTTTTTCAGGTCCGAGGAAAGTCGAACTTCGCTTACAGTTATGGACTCCGAAGGAATATCTGCAATCTTGAGCGCACCTTGGCTAGCCAACTCCGCCAGCCTCCTGCGCAACAGTTCGGACACTTGGAGCTGGCGTTGGGTCGGGCTTTTGCCAAATTGATATCTTTTTGCCATTTTTTCACCCCTTGCGACTCGGAGTCCAGCAGGAACCAGCTCACTCAAAGGCGTCCTTTGCAATCAAAGCGGTATGTCTCGCATGATGGGAATCTACCTGATTCGCATCAATTTTGCAAAATCTGCAACTTGACTATAGAATTTTCTGCGGTTCTAGCATGGGGAATTGGAGATGAGCAAAATGTCGAGGATTGCTGTAGCGGGCGTTTCCGGTCGAATGGGGCAGATGCTAATCGAAGCGATACTTTCCGACGATCGAGCGGAACTGTCTGGAGCGACGGAACATCCGGGCCATGAGTGGGTTGGCAAGAGCCTTGCTGATCTAGTCGCCGGGGTTGCCGAGGATATTCCAGTTCTGGCTGACCCGGCGAAATCGTTTATCGGGTCGGATGCCGTGCTTGATTTCACGACACCGGCCGCCAGCGTCGCAAACGCGATAGCCGCCGCGGAACACAAGATCGTCCATGTGATTGGAACCACCGGATTCTCGGATGATGACCTTGCCAAGATATCAGAATGCTCGGGTCAAACGGTCATTGTTAGAGCTGGAAACATGAGCCTTGGCATCAATCTGCTGCAATCCATCACGAAAACTGTTGCTTCGGCATTAGGCGCGGAGTTCGATATCGAGATTGTGGAAACCCACCACCGCCACAAGGTCGATGCTCCGTCCGGCACCGCCCTGATGCTTGGAGAAGCCGCCGCCACCGGGCGAGGCGTTTCCTTGAGGGATGCGTCTGACCGTGGCAGGGATGGGCATACCGGCCAGCGGGTTCGCGGGAAAATAGGATTTGCGGCAATTCGCGGAGGAGATGTGGTCGGCGAGCATGACGTGATTTTTGCTGGCAAAGGTGAACGAATCGTGCTTCGTCACATCGCGACAGATCGCAGGATCTATGCCCTAGGTGCGCTTGCCGCAGCCTTGTGGGGGATAAGCCAGCAAAATGGAGAGTACAGCATGACCGACGTTCTTGGCATTTGACTTGAAACTGATGGATTAGGTCGTGTACTCATAAAGGGAAAAGGGATTTTCTTTTCGGCGCTGATGTGATTCAATCTTCCAAACAGCGGGAGATTGAGGATGCAGGGACGGCACGATCTGACGGATGCGGAATGGGCGATCATCTCGCCGTTGCCGCCTGACAAGCCGCGGGGCGTTCCACGGGTGGACGACCGGCGGGTGATCAGCGGGATCTTTCACATCCTGCGCACCGGCACGCCGTGGCGCGACCTTCCGGAACGCTGCGGGCCATATACGACAGTATGCAACCGCTACAACCGCTGGGCCAGGCAAGGGGTGCGGGAGCGCCTGTTCGGGGCGCTGGCGACGGGCTCGCCGGGATCTCTTCATCTCCTGGACTCCTCGGTGGTGCGCGCCCACCAGCACGCCGCGGGCGGAAAAAAGGGGGTCCGGACCACGCCATCGGACGCTCGCGAGGCGGGACGGGCACCAAAATTCACGTCGTCGTCGACGGCCTTGGCCTGCCGCGCCGCTTCGTGATCACCCCGGGCCAAGCCTCCGACAAGGCTGCCGTGCCGGCCCTCCTTGACGGCCTTGAGCCGGCCCGGAACACCGTCGCCGACCGCGGCTGCGACGCCCGCGCCATCCTCAAGCTCATTGCCGACCATGGCTCTTGCCCCCACATCCCGACCCAACGGGATCGCCGGGAGCAGCGCTCCGCATCCCATGACCTCTACCGCCAACGCAATCTCGTCGAACGCTTCTTCAACAAGCTCAAGCACTTCCGAGGCATCGCGACCCGCCATCACAAGCTTGCAAGAAACTTCCTCGCCACAATCGCCCTCGCCTGCATCCGCCTCTGGATCAAAACCAATGAGTACACGACCTAGGCCCTGTGCACTTGGCTTCACGTTGCGGATCTGCACTGAAACTGCCTACGGCAGCACGGCCGAGGTCAAGTCTTGATCCTTGCAAGCTCCTCTCCGCGCATCAAGAGTTCATAGACTGAAATCAGGGCTTTCGCCTCGTCGATCACCGAGTGCCTTGCGATGGCCTGTGCCCGAGCAGCGACCCCCATTTCAGCAAGACGTTCCGGATTGGCCATTAGCGGACGGAGATTCGCGACTAAGTCGTCCACGTTTCCGTTCTCGAAAACTGAGCCGACATCATTCCCGACAATTTCGGGCCAAACGCCCACGCTTGAAGCGACTGCCGGCGTGCCGCAGGCAAACGCTTCGATCGGGGTCAGGCCGAATCCCTCGACTCTTGACGGTGCAACGCAAAGATCAGCTCTTTGCATCCATGTGGCCACTTCAATGGATTCCAGATCTCCAATGAAGATAATTCTGTCGCGCAATCCTGCACTGGCAATCTTTTCCTTCAATGTCGCCTTGAATTCATGTTGTCGCGGTCTGCACAGTCCGGCAATTACGGCCGAAAACTCCTCGAACTCTGGCAAGAGCCTGACCAGTGCATCGACGAACAAGTCGGTTCCTTTCGAGTGCCTGGTTCGCCCGAAAGTCGCGATGACATATTTTCCAGGAAGTTCAATATCCGGTTGCGCGCGACCGTCGCTGTCGGGTGGGTGGAAGAAATCGGTATCGACTCCGTGATGGATCACGGCCGAATGCCAGTCCAAAAATCCCGCACTGCGCGCGCACGCGGCGACAACGGCGTCCATGCGGTTTATCAGGAAGCGCAGAACGCGCCCGGGGCGGCGATTCGCGGCCGACGTAAACATCAAGCGCCATCGCTGCCGCAAAACGTCCCTGAGCAGAATGCCTATTGCCATATCGATGTCGCGTCGTGCATGCCAAACGCGATATCGCACATCGTCGGGTTTCTTGAATCCGGACACTAGGACTTCAGGCAGGGTCACTAGGTCGCCAATTCCTAGCGACCCCCAGTCGATGAGGCCAATATCGAGTTCGCGCCGTTGGTGCGGGAGAAGAAACCTGATTGTAGTTGAAATTCCGGTGAAGCGCGTGTGAAGATTGAGAGCGACTACGGTCGGCAACGCACCGGTCATGTCGTCGTACGCAAATCAGCCCTCAAGCGCGAGAGTAGACATCGTCATAGCGAATGATGTCATCCTCGCCAAAATAGGTTCCGGTCTGCACCTCGATCAGCGTGAGTCGGGCCTTGCCGGGATTTTCCAGACGATGCACCTCGCCTAGAGGAATGAATATGGATTGGTTCTCGGTGAGGACTTGCTCTTGCTTGCCCACAGTGACCTTGCCTGTCCCTTCCACAATCACCCAATGTTCTGCCCTGTGCCTGTGGCTTTGCAGGCTGAGCTTGCCGCCAGGGTTCACGGTGATTCGCTTAACCTTGTGGTTGCTGCCTTGGGCAAGCGTCTCGAAATGTCCCCACGGGCGGTAGTCGCGGAGATATTCGTCCGCTTGATACAATCCTTCGGCACGCATGTCTTCCACTGCATCCTTGACCTGCTGGGCAAAGCCGTGCCCCGTGATCAGCACCGCGTCCGGCATTGACACCGCGATCACGTTTTCGAGTCCGATACCCACAAGCTTCTGACCCGGATTTTCCGATCTGAGCAGTGTGTTTCGACAGTCGATTGCGGTGACTGGGCCCCTCGTTGCTAGGCCGTCACCATTTTTGTTGCTTGTCCGCCAGATTGACTCCCAGTCACCCAAGTCCGACCAGCCGGCATCAAAGGCCATGACCCGAAGGTTGGATGCTGATTCCATGACCGCTCGGTCAATCGAAATCGACTTGACCCCGGACCAGTGATTCGGTGCAAGGCGAATGAATTCAAGATCCTGTCGTGCGTTGGACACAGCAGATCTTACTGGCTCGACCAAATGGCGCGCGTGTGTCTCGACGGCTTCTATGATGGTGCTTGCCTTGAACAGGAACACGCCTGAATTCCATAGATGGTCTCCCCCGGCCAACATGCGCTTGGCCGCTTTTAAATCCGGCTTCTCGGCAAACTCTTTCACTGGCACAGGCCCGCTTGATTTCTCCGGCAGCGATTCGATCTGAAGCCAGCCATAACCGGTTTCTGCTCTGTCCGGCTGGATTCCAAGGAGGACGATGCATCCGTCTTCGGCAGCCTTGGAGGCAACTTGGACGAGTTTGCACATCTTCTCGGGGGATGGAACAAGATGATCGGTTGGCGTTGCGAGCATGAGAGCGTCGCCGCTCTGTTGCGCGAGCCATTCAGCTGCCGCCAGAATTGCCGGGGCCGTATTCTTGGGCTCTGGTTCAATCAGAATTGCACTGGCCGGGGTTTTGATCTCTTTCAGTTGCTTCGCGACAATGAAGCGAAATTTGTCGCTTGTAACCGCAAGTGGTTTTGCAAACGCATCGCCCCTGAAGCGGATAGCGGTCTGCTGAAACAGGCTTCGTTCGTCAGTCAGGGGCGCGAACTGCTTCGGAAAGCTCTCCCTGGACAGCGGCCAGAGCCGAGTCCCGGAACCGCCGCACAACAGTATCGGATGAATGGCAGACATCATGTATCGTCAATCTACAGGCGGTAACTCGCCGAGCGTGCCCCGCGTTTGGCTTTGCACAGGGGCCAGACAGTACAGAATGCTGAATATCCCGGCAACGAAGTTTTCATCCTCTATTTCACGGTAGCGTAGCCGCTTGTCGGCCCCGGACAAGGCCGATGAAGCCGGACTGACGGTCAGTTCTGCAGGCATCGACAAATTCTGTCAGCGTTTGCAAAGCGTTAATTTCGAAGGGCTAAGGAACCTCTGAATGCAACGCCTAAAATCAGGCTAATTGCTTATGCACATGATTCCTGCGATACAAGATGTTGTGTTCGGGATGTCGGATGATGGAATGTTCGCATGACATTCTTGATGTGGAACCATCCGATGACCGAAATCCCCACCAGTCTCATCGCCTTTCAGCGCCGGTTCCCCGACGACGACGCCTGCGCCCGGTGGCTCATCGCCGCCCGATGGCCGAACGGCTTCCGGTGTCCCGCCTGCGGCCACGGTCGCGGGTGGGAGTTGAAGACCAGGAAGCACAGCTTCGAGTGCATCCGTTGCCATCGTCAAGCTTCGGCCACCGCCGGCACCCTGCTGCACCGAACCAGGCTGTCGCTCGCGACCTGGTTCCGGGCCGCCTGTCTGATGGCCACTCATTGCAATGGCATCTCCGCCCTGCAGCTGCAGAAGCGGCTCGGGATCGGGTACTGTCGCAGTGCCTGGATGCTCGCCGCCAAGCTTCGCCGCGCCATGGCCACCCCGAGCGCAGCCCGCTGTCCGGTCTGGTCGAGATCGACGAGGCCAGCCTGCCGCAGCGCGACAAGGGCGCGCCGCCGGGGCCGGGGCGCAGCCCCGAAGGCAAGATTCCGATCGCCGGCGCGGTCGAACTCGGCGACGGCGACACGCCGGGCCGCCTGCGGCTGGCCACGATCCGGTCCTGCAGCGCCAAGGATCTCGGCAGCTTCGTTGTGCGCAACACCGCCGCAACCGCGACCATCAAGACCGACGGCTGGAGAGGCTGCAGCGCGGTGCCTCGGGACCGCCACCAGCCCCATGTCGTCGGCGACAGGCCGGCCCATGAAGTTCTCGCCTGGATCCACACCGCGTTCTGCAACCTCAAGGGCTGGGCGCGGGGCGTCTGTCACGGGCTGCGCGCCAAGCACCTCCAGACCTGTCTCGACGAGTTCGTCTTTCGTTTCAATCGGCGCCGAAATCGCCACGCCGCCTTCCTGTCCCTGTTCCTGCAGGCGCTGCGCGCCAAACCTCATCCCTGCCACATCTTGATCAAACCGGAACCAAATGCATAAGCAGTCCGGGCTATATTCAGAGGTTCCCTAGGCCTCTATGGAAGCACATGTCCAAGCGGCGGACGCCGATGTCGCGCATAAGGCACTATTTCGCTGTTGGCTGGACGCAGTAGCGTTATGGCTACATTATGACTAAGTGATCGCACCGATCTTAAATAACCTTAATGGCCTCCGAACGAAGACAAGCTGATACTTGGCAAGGGTCTCTCGAGAGTTGCGTCAGCGCATTCAAGCCATTATGTCAACGGCTATTAGGACAAGGGCTCGGAAGGTGCGTAAAGTTCGTGCGATCTCCTTTTGATTTTCCAGCAATGTCCTGAGGAGAATTTAATGAGCTGTTATCTGCCATATGCCAGTACACATTCAATTCAGGAAGCCGTGGTTGGGATCCATTTCCAAGGGGAGGTATCTTCGGAAACGGTGAGACAGGCACTAGACAGAGCTAGGTCCGAGTTAAGAAATGTATTTCCGCATTCGAACGAAACTCGAAAACAAGGAATCAAGATTGATCAAGGAAACCTCCCGCCGCAATTCGTACCGTCTCGTCTTGTCGGTTTCGAACTATCGAGAGTGAAAGCGAATGCTAGACCGGCTTGCGTTCTGCGGCTCTCGGAGGATGCGCTTACGGTGAATTTCCTAGAGTATAAAAACTGGCGAGCAACTCTGGAAGATAGTCAGAAATACATCAATACGGTATTGCCCTGCTTAAAGTTGGCAACAACCCCGGTCATGGCGTTCAGCTTGAGATATATCGACCGATATACTTTTGATGGACCGCACGATGAGGCGCGCGCGGAGTTGCTGTTGCAGGGAACAAGTGCTTACATGACTTCGAACTGTTTCAGAGTTGGGCCGTTATGGCACTGCCATTCCGGTTGGCTCGAGATACTGGACCCCGAAAACCACATCCTTAATCAGCTAAACATTGGCAGTGCACATGTTGACCGAGTTTCGACCGTAACCATTGACCACAATGCTATCTGCCAGTTAGGTCTGCCGCGGCAGACGGCTGAGTCAATTTTCCGACCGCCTTCTGGAGAAAAGGCTGGCTTTGAGAAAATCTTGAATCTGCTCCATGACCGGAACGGTGAAGTCCTCCGGGACATGCTGTTGCCAGAAATGGCGAAACAGATAGGACTTCAAGCATGATGTCTCATTTCACATCCACAGCCGTGGATTATCCAACTTCTATGGGCGCACCTTTGGCGTTTACTGCAGATGCCGACCTAGCATTGAATTTCAAGCCGCTTAGAATGGTGCACACGTTGGTCGAAGCGACGGAACCACTAGGCGGCGGAATGATTGGTAAAACCAGCCAGTGGACACTATCCGAAAATATGCCCCTTTCACGACTGGAGCCTTCGCCAACACATGGGCTGCTCGTGCAATTGGCGAAGCTACGGCAGGTCCCCAAGGATGAACGCTGGCCCGGTGCGGTTTGGCCCGATGCCAAGGCCTTTGAGGACGCAGACTTGTTCATTCGTTGCTTGCCCTTGGCATCGACCCCCAAGCCCGAAATCAGCTTGGCAGACGATGGAGAGATCAATTTCCTATGGGCGACCGCCGACGCTTACGTCGATCTTGGGTTTTATGGAACACGTTCCTTCTCCTACTTTGCGCGCGACAGAGAAGGACGCAGGTTCCACGGTGAAAACGTTCAAGCATCAGAGGGACTGCCCTGCGAAATCGTAGCACTGCTCGCGGCTGGGTCCAACGTTGCCGACTTCCCCTCTCCATCTCGATGAGAGCAACAGCGCCGCGCCGAACATTTCGCCCGGTGTTGTTGAGGATGATGAATTCCTGCTTCGCGAGATGTTCAATCCAGAGCATGTCAAGGATGGGAAACTGATGCCGTCCGCGATATCGTTGTATGACCTTCTGTCAAGAGGATATTCGGTCCACCGCATAAAGTATGTTTCTGTGGGGTTTGTACGGGATTCGATGGAAGTTCGCCTCTCCAGACCGAGAAAGGGCGAGCCTTGGATATCCGAGGGTGTGGCGAAACTGAACGCTTGGTCAGTGCGCCAGCTTCGCTTGGACGACCAAAAGGCATTCGTGGTAATCGACACAGCGCATGATGAAAATCGGGGCCACGCCAGCATATATGCAGCAGAGCCCCAAAGAGGTAAAGCGTATGCACGTGAACTTCGGTCGCTACTCTTGCCTCTCCTGCAAGATAGAATGGCTATAGATGAAGCTTTTCGATAGGAAGATGGTGCTATATTGTCGAGAGTCTCATCGTTAGATGTTCCGGTAAGATGCCGGTTTTAGAAACCGTGTTGCAGCCGCTTTAGCACGGTTCGCATTCCGGTCTTTCTCGCATTTGTGCGTCTGCATTTTTGGTCCCTCTCTCTTTCGTGTTTTTTGCCGCCGCTAGCTCTCCTCAGATTTATCCCCGTGGTCACAGTCTTGGCCCTGACGCTCCCACCATCCCGTACGGACCGACCTCTCAGGGCGACGTATTGGGCGAGGCACTTGGTGCTCTCGCTTCGCCTATCCGATGACGAGGAATTAACGGCCCGGGTTCACAAGACGGCAAAAGTCCTCAACAAGTTTCCCAAGCCGATGGGGCTGGGCGTCAAAGCGTGCATCCACGACATCCAATGCATACCAGCCTGAGGCCCAGCTGAGATCGCCTCGAAGGGATCTTCGGTCAAGTGCGCCGCCGTGCAATCCGAATATGCGTCTGCCAGTTGCGGCAAACGGTAATTTGCGGTTGCCGCACATGAGTCCTTGGAGTTTGAAGGACATGCTACTTGACAAACGTCGTCAAACCCCTCTTGCTATGAATCCCACTTGGCACAGCGGCGGGTTTGAGTATTCTACGATGGTTTGCTCGGACAGGCTCCCAAGAACCTGTCCGGGCAATGGTGATGCGGACCGCATTGGAGCGGGGACTGTAGCCGGATGCACTCATGGCGTTGGTGGGCGGATTACCGGGCACCCTGGCCCGGTGCCGACCGCCGCAACCTCGATGGAGTTGCTAGCCCGGAGCAGATCGATCCCGGAAAGACAACCATCAGCACCCCAACCAGAATCATCTCAAGGATGCCGCGCAGAATCTCGATGATGCGAACATGCTCATGAAGCTCAGGCTTAATGCTTGGGCAAATCAGGCGGCAATGTGATGTATTCGAAGTAGAGACTTGCCATCGTCAGTCAGTCCCTAGGCTGCGATGGCGGGATGGTGCGATGCTGCGGGAGTCCGGTGATCAACCGGAGATGATCGTGCTGGACTTGTAGCGCGATTGCCTTCTCATTGAGAAGCGACATTTTTCATATGCACGATGTGGGGTCACAAAGAGTACAATCGCAATTCCGATGAATTGCATGCTTTTCGGCGATCAAGCTGCGGTGGCGGCTCAAGCTGGACCACCTGCATTGCAAATGATCGCGAGGGTCAGAAATCTGACACAATGCCGTCCTTTTCCCAATCACCATACCTGGTGGGCTCTGGACCGACCCTTCCGCCGATCTCTCGCGGCAGCGGTTTCGGCAGAACTCTTCGACGCTCATCAGCCTCGGCAAGCGCCCGTATTGCCGGCTCTGAATCATCTCGCCTCGCTGGTTCTTCCAGATGATTATGCGGCATATCTTGGCGGTTCCATTTTGGAGTCGGGGTGGCGACCCTTGATCGGGAAGGTTAAGCTGAACTGTTCGACGCGACTCAAATTTCAAGGTGTTGCATTGACCACCTTCTCGCTATCCGCAAACGAGACACTGATCATATACGGCTTTGGATGCAAGATGTCTATATTCTCTCCACTCCATCACAACAGTGCGGCCAGCCCCAATCATCTCCAGAGAGCTTGCCGGATTCAAATTGGCCTGCCTGATCAGTCGGGCCAAGTCGTCGATTGCCTCAGGAGCGCAACCTGCATTCGCGCGCCAAGATTTCCGATTGTTGATCGCAAACACCCGTGCGAAGGACCCCATTAACTTGAAACATACCTTCGGATCGTCCGGACTGTGGCTGCCAGAGACAGGCTCGCGGCGACGATAAGGTCACCGAGTTCGACGAAATGGAACCATTTGCGGCAGCTTTCGAGGCATTCGGTGGCAATGAACCTTCGGTTTTCGGAGCCTGTGCGGGATTGGCATGGCGCTCATCCTGCCAATTTGAGCGGCTTGGACCAAAGGCTCCGCTCCACTCTTTCCGCTTGGCACTCGCCATTTCAGTTTCAGCAAGCTTCCCCGGCAATCTCGGCCGACACTGCAACAGAACTCGGGGACTGCACGTACAACCCGGTCAAGCATCGGGGACATCCGATAAAAAGACTTGTGCGAATGCTCCTTGCGTGAAACCGGGATTTTGGACCAGCGGCTTGGTTGAACCACTTTGTGCTGTTCGTCTGCATCTTGGCACCAACGACAGACAGGTATCATGCGGCAGTCCTGCTACCGTGCGAAACTGGCCTGACAACACTCTTGCTCCTGTCGTGCA
The DNA here is from genome assembly GCA_963422275.1 of Paracoccaceae bacterium. Taxonomy (GTDB): domain Bacteria; phylum Pseudomonadota; class Alphaproteobacteria; order Rhodobacterales; family Rhodobacteraceae. The sequence continues at coordinate 209,076 of OY729418.1, read as the reverse complement.
TTTTCGCTGTGATATCACGGCAGCCGAAACATGATTGGAATACCTCTTGAAACTGAGTCATGATGTGGCGGGCCTTCCAAGCCGGAAAGTCGCACTTCAGCATTTGCAGAATGTCTTGATTCACCGCAGGCGACTGCGCGAGCACGCGCCGGGTGCTCGCGAAATCAGCGAAGCGGATGAAGCTCGTGCCAAACGACTCGCTGAAAGCGTGCTTCGCAATTTAAACAGGGCCGATGCGGTGCTCCGCGAATTGATTCCGCGGCAAGCTGACTTGACCACACTGAATATCCTGCGACTTGCGGTGACGGAGATCTTTGCGGGTCACGCGGCCCCCTACGCGGTCGTGGACCAGGCGGTTGAGATCGCGAAGTCGCGTGGTTCGTCCAGAAAGCTTTGCGGGTTCATTAACGCAGTCCTCCGCAGAGGCGTTGAAGGGGGTGGCGAAGCGTGGAAGGCTGTTGGTCCGAAAAAGTTGCCTACGTGGATTGCAAGAAAGGTCGAGGCGGCATTTGGCTCCAAGGCACTGCGCGAAATCGAATCGGTCCACGAACGTGCGCCACCACTCGACATCACGCTGCGACATCAGCCAGACTCGCTCCGCCTCGCGACAGCGTTCGCCGCGACTGTGCTTCCAACAGGAAGCCTTCGAATGAAGGTCCGGCCGCAGGTTTCCGCGCTTCCGGAATTCGAAAGCGGAACGTGGTGGGTTCAGGACGCTTCGGCCGCTGTGCCAGTAAGACTGCTCGGTAACCTTGAAGGAAAGGAGGTGCTTGATCTCTTCGCCGCTCCTGGCGGCAAGTCCATGCAGTGTGCCGCTGCCGGTGCGCAAGTCACAGCGATTGACCGGTCAAGCTCCCGACTCCAACTTCTTGAACACAATTTCGAGAGAATCGGGATCGACTGCGTTGCCGCTTGCGCCGACGCATTGGAATTTCGGTCTCGAAGGCTGTTCGATGTCGTTATAGTCGATGCACCATGCACCGCCACGGGTACGATACGGAGAAACCCTGATCTTCCGCACACGCTGGCTACACCTGCAAAATCGCTTGCTGCGCTCGTTTCGCTGCAAAGGGCATCTCTCGAAAAGGCCGCGTCGCTGGTTCGCCCCAAAGGCAAGGTGCTGTATTGCGTATGCTCGCTTTTCCCGGACGAAGGCGAGAACATGGTTGCGCAGTTCGCTGGACAAGCGGGCTTGCGTGCCAGTGGTGCCGAGGCTTTCGCGGAAGGCATTGAACCGGACTGGAAAACGAAAGAGGGAGGTTTCAGGCTTCGTCCGGATTTCTGGCCCAAGCTAGGGGGGATGGACGGATTCTACGTTGCTGTGCTGGAGAAAGAGTGACAGCAGCGCCGATTGATCCTATACATTGGCCCGTGGAGATTTAGCGGATGGCGGCGTGCGTGATGCCAATAGCGCAACTTTCAGGTCAAGGATCCTTGCCAACCCGCAACCAGCTTGGGTGGCTGGACCGTTTGTTTGCCAAGCGCACCGCCTTCTCCGAAAACTGCCCGACGTTCCAGGTCCGGATCAAGCCCCGATCTGTTGGTTCAGTCGAGAACGGGCGTCTCCTCGTTTCGGGAGAAATGCCGGTTCCCGGCCTGTCCCTGCAAGTTTCTGGAGACCGTATCTGGAAGACGAGGATCATCGATCCCGAACAAGTCGCTTGGTTGCATGGTTTCACTTGGCTCGATGATCTGGCTGCATTCCGAGACGCGGACGCGGTCTCGCTCGCGAGAAACTGGGTCTTTGGTTGGATCGATGTGTTTGGGTCGGGACAGGGGCCCGGCTGGACCCCGGAGGTGTCCGCCCGAAGGCTGATCTGCTTGGTTCACAACGCATATGTCGTTCTGGCGATGCGATGCGATTCCGAAAGGGAGACGTTTTCGAGGTCGATCGCGCATCACGCCGAGTTTCTTGAGCCTCGCTGGCAGTCGAAGTGCTCTGGCATCGCAAGAATTGAAGCGCTCACCGGCTTGCTCTACGCTCATATCTCTCTCGATTTGGGAAACGATCGGATAATCGGAGCCGCCGACAGCATTGCCGACGAATGCATGGGGCTCGTTGATGAAGACGGATCCATTGTCTCTCGCAATCCCGAAGAGCTTCTACATTTGGCAACGTTTCTCAGGTGGGCGCGTTTCGCGCTCTTGGACGCGGGTATCAAACCCCGGCCCGAACATGTCGCGGCGGTGGAGCGGGTCGGGCTGGTTCTCAGAAGCCTTTGCCACTTCAACGGAGTGCCTCCGCGTTTCCATGGCGGCCACACGGTTCCGATGGATTACGTTGTGCAGGCAATTGCGGAGGCAGGCGAGCACAGTTCGTATTGCAAGAGAATGGCGATGGGATTCGCTCGGCTCTCGAGCGAGCGAACAAGTGTCATCGTGGACGCTGCCCCGTCGCTTTCGGGGTGGGCATCCAGGAACTCGCATGCGAGCACGTTGGCTTTTGAGATGGTGGCGGGGGAAAGCCCGATTGTCGTGAACTGCGGTTCGGGAAAAGGAATCGCGCCGAAATTCGCTTGGGAATCCCGCGAAACCAGGGCACATAGTGCCGTTGAAGTGAACGATTCGTCGTCGTCGCGCTTTGCCATTCCTCGTTTTGGGCAGCGCACAGGCGACGAAATCGTCGTTTATTCCCCAAAGGGAACGCGCGTAGTGCAGTGGCCGGACACAACTGGCAATACATTCGCAGCGGAGCATGATGGATACGTCGCGCTCTATGGGCTGACGCATCTTCGACGGTTGGATTTGGGAATGGACGGCCTAAGCCTCTGGGGCGAAGACACGCTTTGGGCGAGATCTAGCGGACACAGGGTTGTCTACGAGCGGGCCGCAAGATCGCTGACTGGTGGCATACCGTTTGCGATCAGATTTCACCTCTATCCAACTACGGAAGTCGAACTCGACGAGAACGGACAGTATGCGGCACTTGTCCTGTCGAGTGGAGAAGTCTGGACGTTTGAGTTCGAAGGGGATGCTTTTCTGGAATTGGAAGAAAGTGCCTATTTCGACAAGACTGCTCGCGTTGCATACCACACTCCGCAGATCGTGCTTCGCTCACGTGTGGTCGGTGGTTCGGCGCAAGTGCACTGGGTATTTGAACACTCCGGATAGCAATGTGTTCCGGTCGGCACTCCACATTTCGTCTTGACATGCTTGGCGTGGCACAATGGCCATTTTTTCCGCGCAAGCTCGAATTCGCCCAATTGAGCTTGGGCAAGTCGGGATGTGGTGGCATGTTGACGGTGCTTGGAATCAATTTGAAAACACGATTCAGTGCGATCTTTAGGGTCAGACTGCTGGCAGGAGAGACTGATTGGCCACGCAGATCAGGCAGGTGGGCATCGGAGCCGATATATGGATGAAGCGCGGAACCGGAGCCCCGACCTTGTCAGGATCAGATGCGCGCTCGTGTCCGTTTTCGACAAGTGGCACTTGGAGCAGATGGTGGCGTATCTCCACGAGACCGGCGTCCGTATCATCGCTTCGGGCGGAACGGCGGCGTCCATCAGAAGATTCGGAATGCCCGTCGATGAAGTGTCCGACGCAACCGGATTTCCCGAAATCCTGGGTGGGCGCGTCAAGACCCTCCATCCCCGAATTCATGGTGGCCTGCTCGCAGACCGGGCGAATGAGGTGCACAATGCCGATCTCGCCGCCAACTCAATTCCCAGTATCGATCTCTTGATAGCGAACCTCTACCCGTTCGAGGAGGTATCTCGATGTGGCGATCTTGGCACAACGATCGAGAACATCGACATTGGCGGCCCGGCGATGATTCGCGCCGCGGCGAAAAATCATTCTTTCGTTTGCGCGGTTTCGGATCCTGAAGACTATCAGCCACTGGTCGACGAATTGACACGCAACGACGGAAGGACTACGCTCGAGTTTCGGAAAGACTTGGCGACGGCAGCGTTTGGACGCACGGCCGCATACGACGCAGCCATTTCAAGCTGGATGGCGAAGATCGCCGGCCAGGCGAGTCCGATGCATCGAACACTGGCGGTTCAATTCAGGAAGGCTCTGCGCTACGGCGAGAACCCCCACCAAGGTGCCTCGCTCTATTCAGAGGCAGGTCCGGCGGTTGCGATGGTCGGCGCCTGCCAGATGCAAGGGCCAGAACCTGGCCTCAACAACATAGCCGACGCTGACGCGGCTATGGATCTTGCCGCCGAGTTTGCTCCTCCGAGCGGTTTTGCCTGCGTGATCGTGAAACATGGCAACCCCTGCGGCGTTGCTCTAGGTGATTCGCAACTGGATGCGTATCGCCGCGCACTTGCCTGCGATCCCCTGTCTGCGTTTGGTGGAATCGTGGCTTTCAACCGCTGTTTGGAAGCGGCCGCTGCAGAAGCTTTGACGGAGACCTTCATCGAAGCAGCTGTTGCGCCGGGAGTGGAAAAAGGTGTGACTGAAATCATGGCAGCGAAGCCGGGCGTTCGCCTGTTCGCGTGCGAGTTGCCAAGTTCGACGAGTTCGGGACTGTCGTTCAGGCAGGTAAGGGGCGGAATGCTGATTCAGGATCGAGATGTGGGGCAGGTCGATGTGAGACAACTCCGGGTAGTTACGAAGCGACCTCCTGAGCAGAAAGAGATTGCAGACATGGCGTTCGCTTGGAAAGTTGCGAAACATACGAAGTCCAATGCCGTTGTTTACGCAAGGAACTGCGCAACCGTCGGGATCGGGGCAGGGCAATCGAGCCGGGTGGACGCGGCGCATGTCGCACATTTCAAGATGGCCCGGACAGCCGAAGCGCAATCTCCAGATTTCCGAAGCGCTCCCTTGGCAGCGGCTTCCGACGCTTTCTTTCCGTTCGCGGACGGACTTGAGGAGGCGGCGCGGGCCGGAGCGACGGCGGTGATACAGCCAGGAGGGTCGCGCAACGATGCCGAAGTAATCGAGGCCGCGGACAAGCTGGGCGTTGCGATGGTGTTCGCTGGCATTAGACACTTCAGGCATTGAGCAATGCGATACCTGCTGATCTCCACGGCTTCGTTTTTGGGACTGGACCAGCTGACGAAGTATTTTGTGCTCGTCGGCCTCGATTTGAATCGATTGGGATACATCGAGGTTCTTCCGCCGTTCCTGAATTTTCATCTGGCTTGGAATAGGGGAATAAATTTCGGGCTGTTCGCCAGCAATTCCGAATTGGTACGGTGGAGTCTTGTAGCGTTCGCCCTAATCGTTTCCGCCTGCGTGTTTGGTTGGGTGGGGCGAAAGACCCCCGGGCGGCACGCGAGCGTGTTCGCGGGCATGCTGGCTGGCGGCGCGCTTGGCAACGCAGTTGACAGAATGGTTCACGGGGCGGTCATGGATTTCTTGAACATGTCGTGCTGCGGCATCGATAATCCATATGCGTTCAATTTTGCCGATGTAGCGGTGTTTTTAGGAGCGGCCGGTCTCATTGCCGTTACCAGCAGAGCTGAAAACCGCGCTTGATTTTTTAGGCGATTTGGGATTCACTGGCGGCATCAGACATGCAGGTGGCTTTAATGCGCAATTCGATCAAGGTTGCATTGGCAGTGACGGCTTTGGCCGCGGGACTCTCTGCCTGTTCGAGAAATGAGCGCGATCCCAAACTTTTGTATTTCGGCAATACGAGCACGCCGGACGAATTCAGCATAGTTCCGACAAAGCCCCTCGAGTATCCCGAGTCAGTCGCGCAACTTCCGGATCCGACTCCTGGCTTGCCCAACCGCACGGATCCAACTCCGCTTCGGGACGCGGCTGTCGCGCTTGGCGGCAATTTCGCGCGATCAGCCGGCGGCCTTTCGTCTGTTGACACGGCAATGATCGCCTATGCAAGAAGATTTGGCGAGGTGTCATCCATCCGTTCCCTTCTGGCAGCCGAAGATCTGGAATTCAGGAGAGACAACGACGGAAAGCTTCTCGAGCGCTGGTTCAACGTGAACGTCTACGCACGTGCCTACCAGCCCGTGGCTCTCGACAGCTACGCCGAACTGAAACGCCTGCGCGCATTGAATTTGAAAACGCCCGCCGCGCCGCCCAAGATCGAGAAGAAATAGGTTCTGAATTCAAAACTTGGCTCAATTCGTGAAACGCCTGCTTGATTTGGCCGTGGCGGCGGCGAGACAGACTCACGGGGACGGCCGTTTGCCGAGTTCGATGAGACAGAACTGTCCGATACAGTTGTAAAGATGCACAGAGCACCGAGAACTCTACTCGCCGACGGAGTTGTTGACGCTCTCGTGAGGGGTGGCCGCCGCGGACGACTGGCGTCGGAGACGAGCAGGGCGTCCCGGGCAATGGCTTGTTCCAGTGTCACCGTCAACTCGTCAAATTGCGACCCAGTTCTGAAAACGCTCGCTGTCCATCTGACTGATCTCCGGGAAAATCGTGAAACACTACGTCACTATGCTTGCGGAATGCAAAATGAGCTTCAAATTTTGCTGAACCACTTGAACATCCATTTCTGAACAAGCACGCTTGGTCCTCTGAAATTCTTGAAAGAGTAGTGCAAATGCGATCAATTCAGCGAATCTGGTTTATTCTGACATTGCTTGCCGCGCCGACCCTTGGGTCGGCTGCTGAAAATGTTTCCGGCTTTCGGCTGAACAACGGAATGCAGGTCGTCGTGATTGAGGATCACCGCGCTCCGATTGCGGTTCAGATGGTCTGGTATTTTGCCGGGGCAGCGGATGAGCAACCCGGAAAGTCCGGGATTGCCCATTACGTCGAGCATCTGATGTTCAAGGGGACCGAGAAATTCGGCCCTGGTGCATTCTCAAACGCCATCAAGCTGATCGGAGGCTCGGACAACGCCTTCACGACGCACGATTACACCGCTTATGTCCAGCGCGTGGCCGTCCAGCATCTTGAAACCGTCATGGAAATGGAAGCCGACCGAATGCGTGGCCTGGTTCTCTCCAGCGAGGACATCGAAACTGAGCGGCAGGTTGTCCTGGAGGAACGGATCGAGCGAACCGATTCGAACCCGAGTGCTGTCTTTGGGGAGCAGCGATCTGCCGCCCAGTACCTCAATCATCCGTATGGCATCCCGGTCATCGGATGGCGCCACGAAATCGAGCGACTCGATCGCGACGACATTTTTGACTTCTACTCACAGCACTATGTACCAAATAACGCTCTTCTTCTGGTGGCTGGCGATGTGAACCCCGACGCCGTTCTTGAAATGGCAGAACGCCACTACGGCGTTATCGAGCCATCTACGCGCATTCCCGAGCGGCCAAGGCCGAAAGAGCCACCGCAATTATCCGAACGCCGCCTAACCTATGCCGACCCAAGGGTTTCGACACCATATGTTGTCAGAACTTATTTGGTGCCAGAGCGTGATTCAGGGGATCAGGAAACTGCTGCCGCCCTGTCGCTTCTTGCGGAAATCATCGGCGGCGCTGGCATCAATTCGGTGCTTAGCCAAAAACTGGAAGTGAAGGATGAATTGGCGGTCCACACGGCTGCCTACTACGGTGGAACCTCACTGGATGACACGCGGTTCACGCTGGTTGTCGTTCCCAAAGAGGGGGTTGCCCTTGGCGAGGCAGAAGCAGCACTGGACGAGGCGTTGGCGGAGTTCGTTGAAACCGGCGTGGATTCAGATCACCTTGATCGTGTCAAGACGCAGGTCCGTGCGTCTTGGATCTATGCGCAGGACGACGTGCAGTCACTCGCCTATGACTACGGCAGCTCGTTGGTGACCGGGTTGACGCTGGAGGACATCGCGGAATGGCCTGAAGTTCTTCAAGAAGTGACCGAAGAGGCAATAATCAAGGCGGCAAATGGGCTGCTGGACCGCAGAAAGTCTGTCACTGGCTGGCTAATGCGCGAGGAGGGCAGTTCATGATTCGCAATATTGGAATAGTCGCCGCAGTTGCATTGTCCACTGGCGGCGCAGTTGCGGCCGTTGACATCAAGGAAGTTGAAACCCCTCTCGGAATCAGCGCGTGGCTGGTCGAGGATCATTCGATTCCTTTCACGGCCCTGGAAATCCGGTTTGGGGTTGGCTCGGCAAGCGAACCTGAAGACAAGCTTGGCGCCGCATACCTCATGACGGGTCTGCTTGCCGAGGGTGCGGCCGAATTTGACGCTGCCGAGTTTCAGAAGCAGCTGGAATCGATAGCCGCGAGTTTCGAGTTTGATGCCCGAAAGGAATCAATCTCCGTGTCAGCGAAGTTCCTCACGGAAAACAGGGACGAGGCAGTTGAGCTTCTGCGCAAGGCTATAGAGGAGCCGCGATTTGACAGCGAACCCTTCAATCGGGTCCAGTCCCAAGTGCTCACGATTCTTCGGAACCGCGAGAAGGATCCTGACACAATTTCAGGAGACGCGTTCATCAGCACGGCTTTCGGCGACCATCCTTACGCAACGCCAGTCGAGGGGACGAAGAATACGGTTGCCTCGCTCATCCCCAAGGACATGATGGACATCCACAAGCAGATGCTTGTCCGCAATGGGATAGTGGTTGGCGCAGCAGGCGACATCACTTCAGACGAACTTGCTGTGTTGCTCGACAGACTGTTGGGGGGACTGCCGGCAAAAGGTCTGGAACCGATAGCGTCGGCAGAGCTCGTCATGAATGGCGGCACGACGGTGGTGGACTTTCCATCGCCCCAGTCGGTTGTCCGGTTTGGGCACGCGGGCCCGTTGCGAAACGACCCAGATTTCCTGACTGCCTATATCCTCAACGAAATCGTTGGGGGCGGGGATTTTCGCACTCGGCTGAACGTGGAAGTTCGACAGAAGCGAGGCCTGACCTATGGCATCGGCTCCTACCTTTCCGCTTTCAAGACAGCGGGATTGGTGATCGGAGGCATGGCGTCCGCGAACGAGCGCGTCGCCGAAGCGGTCAAGGTCGTCAAGGCGGAATGGGAACGTGTGGCCACCGACGGAGTCACCGCGGACGAGCTTCGGGATGCCAAGGCGTATCTGACGGGGGCCTATCCGCTGCGTTTTGACAGCAACGAATCCATCGCCAAAATTTTGGCAGGGATGCAGTTTGAAGGGTTGCCTGCATCATACGTCAAGCAGCGGAATGACTTGGTGAATGCGGTCACACTTGAGGAAATCAACGAACTGGCTGGCTCGCTCTACAAGCCTGAGGAGCTGCATTTTGTGGTTGTGGGGCAGCCGGAAGGGCTGGAGCGCGAGCAATAGCCGCCGGTCAGCCGGAACGGCTGTTCAATCACAAGTCGTCATCAAACCCAGGGTGAAACTGAAGCAGTGCGTGCGAGGTTGCTGCAACCGGCATTACGCTTCAAATTCAATCAGGGCATTGACGCTCCAGATGGCACAAGCACCGGCCACTGGACTGCAGCTTCCAGCCTTGTGGTTTCGATGCAATTGCGGCAACGCAACTGCTTCTTTTTCGGGCAGTCTAGGGGAAAATGCTGGCGGAACAATTCGGCAGGCATTCAAATGTGGTTTGACGCATGTTAAATTGCACGCATGGCGGCAGCACCAACTTCCAACCGATTTGCGCTACCCAGGATCCGCAAGCTTGATGAAGCTGCAATCAATCGGATTGCGGCCGGCGAGGTGGTCGAGCGTCCTGCGTCAGTGGTCAAGGAGTTGGTTGAAAATGCGCTTGACGCGGGCGCGAGCCAAATCAAGGTAATCTTCGCCGCCGGCGGAAAATCCTTGATTCGAGTTGAAGACGACGGGTGCGGCATCTCTGGAACCGAACTGGAGTTGGCGGTCTCGCGTCATGCGACTTCCAAGATTGACGGATCAGACCTTCTGAACATTCATACATTCGGGTTTCGTGGGGAGGCGCTTCCGTCAATGGGCGCTGCAGGGCGGCTGTCGATCAAGTCAAGGCCAGCCGACTCCAGCGAGGCATTTTCGATTGGCGTTGACGGGGGCAGGGTTTCGCCGGTCCGGCCCGTTGCATACGATAGCGGCACGTCCGTTGAACTGGCAAATCTTTTTCATTACACGCCCGCAAGGCTGAAATTCCTTCGGTCGGTGTCGGCGGAGACGCGGGCTATCATCGACGTGATCAAAAGCCTTGCGCTTGCCAACCCTTCGATTGGAATCGAGCTTTACGAGCAAGTGCCGCAAAAGCCTCCCAGACAAGTCTTCCGGTTCGAGGCGGAGCCGGGAACATTCAACGAAACGACTCTGTCCCGCCTGGGAAAAATCGTCGGAAAGGAATTTCCGGAGAGTTCGGTATTGGTCGACGCCAAGCGCGATGAAATCACGCTGACCGGACATATTTCGCTTCCGACATACACGCGCGGCGCGGCAAGTTCGCAGTTCTTGTTCGTGAACGGCCGCCACGTCAGGGACAGCCTTTTCCGTGGAGCGCTGCGCGCCGCATACTCTGATGTCATAGCGACCGGAAGGTATCCGGTTGTGGCACTCTATTTGAAGTGCCCTCCCAAAATGGTCGATGTGAATGTTCACCCGGCAAAAGCCGAGGTAAGGTTTCGGGACCCGGGGCTGGTTCGCGGTTTTGTGGTTTCGGCTTTGCGCAATGCCCTCTCTGCGGAGGGGCACCGCGCGTCCCCCTTCGTTTCATCGGCAATGCTCGGAGCCTTCAGGCCGGAGTCATTGCTACCTGTTTCAGGTGGCCGTCGAAGGTCTGGAAATAGCGGACAATCGAGCGTTGCGTTCGCAGAGCAGGCTGCAGATGCGGATTTCGTTTCCGCAAGTCGCTCGGAGCAGATGATTGACGCCCCGCCGAATGCGAAAGTCGAGACCGACTTTGATAGGAGTGCGGTCCAATATCCGCTTGGTGCAGCCAAGGCTCAGGTTCATGACAACTACATCATCGCGCAGAACTCAGACGGAATCGTGATCATCGATCAGCACGCTGCGCACGAGCGTTTGGTCTACGAGCGCCTGAAGACTGAAGTTGCCGGAGACGGAATTGAATCTAGGGAATTGCTGGTACCAAGCATAGTCGATCTTTCCGAGGCGGACCGCATGAGAATTCTGGAATTTGCGGACCATCTTGCGGCGCTCGGACTCGTGGTCGAGCCGTTCGGGCCGGGGGCGGTCTGCATCAGGCAGACTCCTGCCATTCTGGGATCTGTGGACAGCGGCAAGCTCTTGCGGGACATCATCGATGGAATCGATGAAACCGGTGGCACACTCGTGCTGGAGGAGCGAATCAACGCGGTGGCAAGTCGCATCGCATGCCACGGTTCAGTTCGTTCAGGCAGGGAACTGTCTGCCGCTGAAATGAACGCCCTGCTGCGCGACATGGAGGCAAACCCGAAGTCGGGGCAATGCAACCATGGCCGTCCAACCTACGTGAAGCTTGCCCTGTCAGACATCGAGAGACTCTTTGGCCGCACCTAGGGAACCTCTGAATACAGCCCGATATGTGGGCTTGGCATTGTACATCCGGGGGTACCTGCTGTCTTGCGCCACGCCTTTTTTCGGGGGATCACGACATGCAGCGCCTTCATCCGCCGAGCCTTGCAAGCCTTGAATACGATCGCAAGACGCGCAACGTGTAGCCGTTCTGCAATCCGGCGCTTTGCCGGAGTGGGGCTGGAGAAGGTTCCGGACGAGACCACAGTCCCGACTTCCGCCGCTGGCTGGAGAGAAACGGGCTGGCGCACTTGCCGTTCGGGAGATCGGGGGTCGCCTGGCCGAGCGGGGGGGGGGCCTGCTGAAGGAGGGCAGCATCATTGACGCCTTTATCGTCTCGGCACCGTCGTTGACCGATAACGGGAGCAGCGCCCGCGATCTGGAGATGCACCGGATGAAGAAGGGGAACCGGTGGAATTTCGGGATGAAGCTGCACATCGGCACCGACCCCCGGGGGCTGGCGCGCCATCTGGAGGGAACGGCCGCCAATGTCGCGACCTGACGCCTTCGAGTCGGCTTCCGCACGGCGAGGAGGAGCAGGTCCGGACTGATGTCGGATATCGCGGGATCGGGAAGCGGGTGTTCGGCTGCGACATGGTTCGCCATCGAGGTCTGGAGAGGAACGTGCAGCGGCTTGCGCCGCTTTTGGGCTTCTCGAACCTGATGATCGCCCAGCCGCACTTGTCGTGACAGAGGATTAAGTGTGTTCGGAATTTGCCGGATCGGCCCTGCGGGGGCTGAACCGGTGGCGATTCTGCCCCGAAAACGCGCATTTGGGGCTTCCGGACCGCCGAAAACCGACCGGTGCAGCCGAGAGGGGCAGTTTCCATAGCCAAGACCGGAAACCCATCCAAATCAGAGGTTCCCTAGGATTGCCGAGTGTGCCCCAGCACGCGGAGGAGAATGTTCGTGCATCCGAGTACGATCAGGTTGCACAAGTAACCAATCACAATCTACATGATGACGACGGGAATCAAGAGTGCATTCAGCATGAAGGTTCACCGCGAGTTGAAAATGCAACAAACCACGGTTTGGTGTCTGATGCAGCGTGCCCGTGATGGCTTCGGTAAACCGTTCACAGGTCCGGTTGAAGTCGATGAGACCTATTTTGACGGCAAAGAACGCAGCAGGCCTGAAGCCAAGAATCTACGAACTGGCCAAGATGGGGTAGGCAAGGCGATAGGTGCCCAGGATGCGGGATCGCAAGAGCAATGCCGCCAGCGTAGAGGATGCCCCATGAGCAAACCGAATCTGCTCGACTTCATCGAGTGGAGTATCGCGCCGGAGGCGCAGGTGTTCACCGGAAGCCACACGACCTGTCAGGGATTGAAACGCTGGAACGTTAACGCTAATCACACTTCAAATGAGCAGGTGCATGGTATGGTTCGCACGAACGGGATTGAGTCTTTCCAGGTGCTGTTCGGGCGGAGGTTCCGCGGAAACTGCCTCAAGATGAGCACGAAGCGGTTGCCTCGCCGCCTGCACGAGTTGGCAGGCAGACGCAGTTCACCCAATTTGGATGTCATCGACCAGATCGATTCCTGGTCCGTGGAATGATCGGGAGGCGGTTGAGATGTCGGGAATTGGTAGCGTGATCCATTGCGGCGATTTTCTGAAAATCGGAAAACAGATTGCCCCACGCAAGTTCTCGGTTATTATTGCGGACCCACCGTACAACATCGGTAAGGACTTTGGTAACAGATCGGATTGCCAGCCGCTGGACCAGTATCTAGCTTGGACGGATCAATGGATCGCGCTTTGCAAAAAGCTGCTTGCGCCCAACGGCGTTATGTATGTTTATGGCTTTGCCGAAATCCTCGCGCATGTAGCCGTCCGCCATCCGATTGACAGTCAGCGCTGGCTAGTTTGGCATTACACGAACAAGACCGTGCCGCAGCTAAAATTCTGGCAGCGCAGTCATGAGTCCATCCTGTGTCTGTGGAACGGCAAGCGTCCTTGCTTGGAAATAGATCAAATCAGGGAGGATTACAGCGAATCCTTTCGCAACAGCATCGGCAAGCCACGCAAGGACACACCAAGCCGGTACGGCCGCAAAGGGGCGGAAACGATTTACAACGGCCATGAGAAGGGCGCTTTGCCACGCGATGTGATCAAAGTGCCTGCGCTTGCCGGCGGCGCGGGGCGAAGCGAACGGTGGTTCGTTTGCCGCTCCTGCGGCCACCGGCTGTATGAACCTTCCGCATTGCCCGCTCATGCCGAGCATGATCTCCTTAAGCATCCCACACAAAAGCCGATGGCTCTAACCCGCCGGCTTTTGCTGTCTGCCATCAACGGTTCGGGTGGAAGCGTTCTGGTGCCATTCGCTGGTTCAGGCTCGGAATGTGTGGTCGCGCAGTCGCTTGGCATTGATTGCACGGGCGTGGAAATCAACGAGGAATATGCGCGGTTTGCGCGCAAGTGGATAAGGCGGCAGGCGCAGACATGTATCGCTTGACCGCCCGAATGCTGCAGCGTCTTGAGCGTGACTTAGGCAAGTATCACGACTTGTTTTCGGGTGGACGCTGCCAAGGATGGGAGCAGGAAGAGCTAATCGTTGCGGCGATCAAGTCGGACACCTCGGCACAGCATCATGTTCGCTGGCAGGAGGCAGGGCATGACGACAGAGCTGATATTCAAGTGCAAACCAACGGAAAGATATATCCCGTTCAGATCAAATCCGGCAAGCTTGTGAGCGGGTTTCTTGTGCTGTCCGGCCACCGGCTGGGACGCTTCGACGGCGATCTGGATGCAATTACTGAGTACTTGCGAAAGAACGAAGCCAACATTCTTTCAATTGCCTACAAACAGGAAAATAATGATAAGGGGCGGCAGCATATTTATCAAGTTTCCTACGTGGATATCGCACTGTTGCGCGATGTATCTACGAACGCGTGGAAGTTAATCGGAAAGTCACATCAGCAAGTTAGCTCTAGTGGCGTTCAATTTGCCATCAGACCTTCAATGAGTTGGCAAATTTGGTGGAAAATTCCTGCGGCACTCATTGAGCAGGAGGACCCAATCGTTCTCGCATGAAGGGGTGGCCACGCCCAAGAAACTCAGGCCCGCAAGACGCAAGCGTGGCTGGTCAGTTACGAGTCCGATCAAGGCGAACGCGGTACTGCAAAGGGTCTCTCTCGCTCTGTTCTCCGCCGTCAAACCGTCCGGCCCATTGCAGTGACTCGTTCAAGCCAAGTAGTCTGGAATGCTGGAGTTGGTTCTTGGAAACAAGCGTCAGCATTTTGAAAACTTGGACAATTGCCCAATTTGGGGCTTCGAAAGTTACCGGATTTGGCACAAAATCGGCGGGAGGAAGGCGAGGCCTCTGATGAGGACCTTGAATATGATGTGCCGCGGCCGCAATTCCGCCGGCCGAGGTGAATCTTCACGGGCCTTTCCCAATGAGACACGGTAACTCCAACCGAAATTCGACTCTAATCTAACCAAGCGCGTCAAGATCAACCCCAGTCCAGCAGCAACATCCCGGAGACCTTCAAGGGAACGCGATTGATCTGGTGCGATACCAACAAACGTGGCGATGTGTGTGCCGCTTGAGACGAACATCCGATTGTACCAGCATGTCGGGCAGCCCTGAATAGAGGATGTAGCGCAAGACAGCAGGCCCCCCCCGGATGCACAATGCCACGCCCACATATCGGGCTGTATTCAGAGATTCTCTAGTGGTTCATATCAAGCAAATGATTCTCATGTGCACATACCCAGAAGTTATTGTTCGCCGCCGACCCGGATGCATCTTGAACGGTCAAAGGGTTTCGTCCTTTTGTCTCCCCGGCCGTATCTGCTATTGACCTTCAAGGCAGGTGGCAGAGGGCTTTTGGCTTGTCTGCAAGGTCCGTACGTCGGGACACGAGTATCGAGGTCGTGGTCAACGACTCAACCAACCTGCAAACCAACTTGCCAAATGGTGTCAGCGGCGATCCGGCGAGTGCCAGCATCACCGAAAGCGACTCATCGTCGCCTTATTGCCCTTCCGTCTGCCGACCACGCGCACAGCGGACACTAAAGATGCTGTCGCCGTGAAGAGAAAGTCCGCCGTGAACCTTGAGACCCCATAAGAGCGGATAACTTGAAAAAACGTTGAACCTAGTCGATCTCTTTATTATGTTGGTGCGGGTAGGCCTGCTAGCGTCTTGGGATAAGGGCCAGATTGCATGAGTTCCTATTGTTATTTGTGATGAAGAACGAAACGTCGAGGGATAACCAAGTAGATTCCGTGTTCGGAACATCGCTTATTGAATCGACAGTGGAATCAAGTCGGGGGGGGGGGGGGGGGGCGATCAGCTCGATTGCCGAGGCTGGTCGTGCCAAAACGCCTGCAACGGGCACCGAAGATCCATGATCCCGAACGGGAATACCAAAAACCTATATATCTAGACAAGCAACACGCGGAATTGCCGCGTGTGAGCAAGTTTTCGGGCGAGCAATCCAGCAGGATGTTGATTCGGATTCTGCTGGTCAAGGGTATCCTGAAAGCAGTGCGGGGGAATGTTGTGTTATTCGGCAACATTTCCTGCGAACCCCCATACACCTACGATATCGTGCGGAAATGCAAGGCGGCCACCGAACAGCACGGAGTTCCACTCTTCTTCGTTAATTTTCAACCTTGCAAAGATGCACGGAACGATGAGTGGGAGCGGCTTCAAAGCCATCGGCTGGCGAACGGAAAAATCTGGTCGAGAGACAACCAAGACGGTTTTCACCGGAAAGGGAAAGTGTTCGAGGAAGTGGTATTCTGGTCGGGCATTATCCCGAACCAGTTACAGTACATCTGCACAACAAATACGAAACTCGGCACAATATGGTCGTTCTTGCGTGACTGGCTAGCCGGCAAGACGTCAATCCCTTGCTTGGGTCACTGCGGGTCATCAGTTTCTCGAATTAATCGCAAGGTGAGGTGCGATCTTCTCAAGTGCATGGCGCCCGATAGAAAGCAAATGACTTATTGGGAGAACTTGGGGGGTGAAAGGCGTGTGTTCAGCAATGGTGGCGTCGTATGGGGATAAACTACGGGCGTGACCTCTTGGCCGAACATTCCGTTCAAACATTGTTGTACCGCAACTTCCTGGGTTTTTTTTCGGGGGCGGCAGTCGATTCTCGTATGACGTACTCGCCGAGACCGGTGACGTCCGGCTTGAGGAGTTCTCGGATACGCTGTTGCCTTGTGGCTGCGCTGGCTAGCCGTGAATAAGCGTCCTGTATATCTGGATTGCCAATCCACGACGCCGCTGGACCAGAAAGTAGCGAACGCGATGGTGCTGGCATTCCATTTCTTTGGAAGCTTGCACGGTCAGCAACGCTCGTTCGGTCGTGTTGACAGCGATGTCGTGAAAATATTGTATAAATATCTTATATATTTATCAGGAATTTATCAGAAACAAATCATATTCACTTCGCCGGCCACGGAGTCCTGTGATCTCGCGTTGCGCGGTGTAGCAAGAGCGTCCATGCAGAGGCCAAGAAGATGGGCAAGGCATTGACCCAACAGGCGAAACACCGCACCCACCAATCAACGGGTCGGGCAATACCAGAAGATGGTATCAATACCATTCGAGATGTGCCCAAGCTTGCGATCTCGAAACAGCTGCGCAGGCCCACGCCGAAGCACGACCCGAACGAGGAGTATCAGTTTCGGTACCACGCGAAGAAGCACAGCAGTCTGCCCCATGTGGTCAAGTTTTCCGGTGGCCGCTCGAGCGGCATGTTGCTGTTTACATTGCTGGAAAACGGGTTGCTGCATGCGTCCCGCGGCGATGTTATCGTCTTCAACAACACCTCCGCAGAACACCCGTATACTTACAATTTCGTCCGAGATTGTATGCTCGCGGCTCGCCGATATGGAATCCCGTTCTTCCAGATCGAGTTCCAGACGTACGAGGATGCCCGCCAAGGCGAGTGGACCCGGTTGCCAACGTACCGACTCGTCAACGACCAGCCAAATTCGGCTGCGGACGATAGAGGATTCCACTGGCGAGGCGAGGTGTACGAAGAGATGCTCTCGTGGGCAGGCTACGTGCCAAATCAGTTCAACCGCATCTGCACGACGCATCTAAAGCTCGACGTCACCCGTAATTTCCTGAAGGACTGGCTAGCGTCGAAGGTGGCGATTCCACGCTTGGGACACTATGGAAATGGCTCTCGAATGGACCCAGATGCAGCATTCCGGCGCCACCAACAGAACCAAGGCGGAGTGCCGAAGGACATCTTCCTGCGAAAGCGCGCCTACGTCTGGAGCCGGCCCCACGTTCGACCAGAGCAGCACTACCGAGACTTCTGCCCGGAATGGCAGCCTTTCGAGAACGAGGCGCTCAAGGGCAAGACGTTTGGCGACAAGGCATGGTTCGGTAAGCGAGGCATTGAATATGTGACCTTCATCGGGCTGAGGGGGGACGAGCCGCATCGGGTCCAGCGCGTTGAAAAACGCAAAGACACCACAACCAACTGCGACGGAGAGCACGTTTACATGCCACTCAATGATATGGCGGTAACCCAAGACGACGTCAGCGCGTTCTGGGAGCGCCAAGATTGGGGTCTGGAATTTCCGAAGAACATGAGTCTTTCCAACTGCGTGTACTGCTTTCTGAAAGGAGCAGCGAACCTTGATGCCATTCACGCTTGGCTTGAGGATGCCCCGAACACCATAGGACCCAAGTTCGAATCGCTTGCCGATACGCCTAGCGATCTGCGTTGGTGGATGAGAATCGAGGCGCAGTATGCTCGAGACCTCCGTGCCGAAGGGCGCAAGATGCGCAACAACACGACGCAGATCGGGTTTTTCGGCTCTCACCCATTCAGCTACAAGGATCTTGCCGCCAGACGAGACCTCAGCGCACTGAGCGAGACGCGACTGCCATGCGACTGCACAGAATGAACGGCGCGCCCGTCTACTTGGATTATCAGGCCACAACCCCAATTGACCCTCAGGTACGGGAGGCGATGATACCGTTTTTAGAGGATATGTTCGGCAACCCCCACTCGAACGACCATTGCTTCGGCTGGGAAGCCGCGCGCGCAATCAAGGATGCCCGGGCAAGCGTTGCGGGTTTTATCAACGCAGACGATGACGAGATCGTGTTCACATCTGGTGCGACCGAATCGTGCAATCTAGCCCTTCGGGGGATCGCGAATCGTTCGGATAATGACCTTCGCCGTCGGATCGTTACGCTGACGACCGAACACCCGGCAGTTTTCGAAACGGTACTAGACCTAAGGCACTCGGGCTTCGATGCCATTGTAATACCCGTTGGGCCAGATGGACTGCTGAACTTATCTCACCTCGACAAGGTGCTCGACGAACGGACCCTCATCGTCTCGGTGATGGCCGCAAACAACGAGATCGGCGTAATCCAGCCTATCGCCGAGATTGCGAATCGATGCCATGACGAGGGTGCGTTGTTCCACACCGATGCAACCCAAGCGGCGGGACGGGTCCCGATCCACGTCGATGACTGGGATGTCGACCTCTTGAGTTTTTCAAGCCACAAGGTCTATGGACCCAAGGGCGTCGGTGCCCTGTTCGTGCGTTCTGGTGTTCAACTCAAGCCGATCATCACCGGCGGGTCGCAGGAGCGAGGGCTTCGAGGGGGCACCCTGCCCCCGGCACTCATCGCTGGCTTCGGTACCGCGTGCGATATCGCCGCGATGAGGCAGGAAAAAGATCAGGCACAGATGGAAGTGCTCACGAAGCGGCTTTACACGAGTCTGCTCGAAATGCATCCGACCATGCGCCTGTTCGGACACGCCGAGAAGCGACTCCCTGGCAGCCTTAATCTCGGCTTCCCCGGTCTCCCAGCAGAGGAGGTGATCCGCAACATATCCAACCATGTCGCTGTCTCGAGCGGCTCTGCGTGTGCATCCGCAACGTCAGAGCCTTCTAAGGTACTGCTGGCACTAGGGATCGACCGGGAAGTTGCGGCTACCGGAATCCGTATCAGCTTGGGCCGTTTCACGACAGTGCAGGAAGTCGACCGAGCAATCTCGGCACTGTCCAAGTTCGTCCCCCTCACCCAACTCGATCACAGAGCCTGACCATCATGCCAAGACGTGTCTCCGATCTGCGCTTCGGTCCAGGAACGAGCGGCGGCTTTACCCCAGCCGGGGTGGCAGCCTTCGACAATCTGCGCCCGACCACTGTCGTGCGGGAACTCATCCAAAATGCGTTGGACGCCGCTCGCAGTGCCGGAGTTAGCCCCGCTGTCGTCCGGTTCCTGCTGACCCGGGAATCCCGGGATATGGTGCCTGGAATCGAGAGCTACGGAAGCGCTTTTTCGAAGGCGATGGAGACCCAGATGGCGATGACAGGCGGGCCACTAACCGGCCAAGCACAACTCACTGCAGAGACGATCCGCACTGCACTCGCGAAAGACGAACTGGATGTGCTCTACGTTCTGGACAATGGAGTCGGCCTCGACGAGCAGCGCATGAACGCGCTCCTGAGCGACGGGGTGAGTGTCAAAGATGGCACGGCAACCGGTACTTACGGAAACGGACACTCCACCGCCATTCCTGCATCGGATCTTCGCTACGTGCTATACGGCGGGCTTACCGAAGACGGGCACAGAATCGGGGCAGGCCACGCCGTGCTTGCCTCCCATTACGAAGCGGGTGAACGACACCAGAGATCCGGAGACGGTTTCTACATCCGGGATTTTCAGGCAAGCCACTCGACACTCTATGACTACGCGACCGACAGCCATCTCCCCGAGCTGATCGAACGGGCACTCGACCTGATCGAAGCCGAGACGACACACGGTACGGCCGTCATTATTCCGGCCTTCAACCACTTCCTCGAAAAGCAGGATCTCTGGACCATGGTCTCGCACGCAACTTCGGCAAACTTCTTCATCGCCATCGAAGAAGATGACCTCGTTGTCTTGGTGGAGGACCGTCGTCAGGGAACTGCCGAATCCCGGCGTATCCTCGACCGATCGAACCTCACAGATGTGCTCGACACCCACCGGGACAAACGGCGAGCCGCGGCGTTTCTTAACGGGCAACGGGCATACGAGGCCCACCAAGCTTACCAAACCGGCAAGTTCCATCTTGTCGAGACCGAGGCAGGCGCGATCGAGATCCGGCTGCGCGAAACCCCTGGCGGCGTTACGTGCGTCGACCTTTGCCGCAATGGGATGTGGATCACCGACAAAATTCCCAAAGTGTCTCAGAGCTTCGCAGATCGGGTTTCCTTCCACGCCATCCTTTCGCTCAATGCACATCAGGGACGGGATCTGCACGACTTGACACGCATCGCTGAAGGCCCGCTGCACGATGCTATCGCTATCAAGCGGCTTCCAGCACCACAACGCAAGGCATACCGGAGCATGCTCGGGGCAATCACGCAATGGATGTTGAGCAACACACGAGCCGTCAAGTCCGACGCCTACCTGTCGGATGACTTCTTGGCACTCGATTTTGGTGCCACAGGCAATAAGGGCCGAGGGAAGTCCGGCAACGCGCTTTGGGGCTTGCCTGTGCCAATCCGGCGAGACTTGGCGCATGAACGCCACCTGTTTACCTCCAACGGTGAGTCTGACGATGACGCTTCGACGTATGCAGGCGAGAGCGGCGAGGCGAGCGGCGGTTCAAAGGGAAAATATCGCCGGGCGCGGCCCTCGTTGCCGGCGTTCTTCCGGGCTGTTTCTTGTCCAGCGGGCATGAACCGTCGACGGATTTTGATTGAGTGTAAGAAGAGTTGCGCCAATACGGAACTGCGCCTCGTCGTCGATGAAGCACTAGACGCAACGTGCGAGCGGCCCGGACAAGATCCTTATATGCCTGCGGTTCTTAGCAACGTCACAATCAACGCAAGGGCCGCTAGCGAAAAGGATCTTATTCGCTGGGGCAACCAGGTGACTGGTGTACGGCTAGGCGACCTTGCCAAAGGCGCGTCGGTTGAGGTCGAGACTGACTACCAGCTCTGCGGCGACTTCAGCGATCTGACGGGTCCGTCGCTTCGGGTGGAAATGTTAAAGGCCGAGCACAGTGCCGAGAAAGAGTCCGGCATGGCAGAGAAAATCGATTGATGAGCATGCCTTACACTATCGAAGCCGTCACTCCGGGACCTTCCAACTCTGTCCGTTCCCACGACCATCCCATGCTCGAGTCAGGGAATCTTTCGTTTCCCAAGGGTCGCTACCTTCTGGACTTCTGTCTTGGAGAGGACCGCTTGTCGTATGTCATTGAGCACCGTATCGAGGGCGCGGCACTGATCGAGCGCCTGCTCGCCGCCGGACAGGCCCAATACGCCTGCATCGTTTCCTCGCCGATCTCGTCGTATCGCCGCACGTACCTCTCCAACGAGGCGCGGCACGAAGTGGGGTGGAACAGTGACGACTTCGGCGATTCGCCGCTATTCACACCGATGATCCTCTGTGTCGAGCCGCAGACCATCATTGCTGATACGGGCCGAGATGACCTTCACCTGATCTGGAACAAACAGCGGATCAACCTTCAGAAGGGCTCACGCTTGGCGCTCAGCAGTGTCATTCAGATCCAGTCGTCGATTCTGCAGCTCCTGTCGCTCAACGAGGACAAACATCTTGGAGATGGCCAGATCGCCGTACACGTGAAGGAGGAGCCTTTCCGCTTTCACATCAAGCTCGGCACCGGGCTGCATAAATTCCTTCGCTTTCCGTCGGACCCTGTCCGAAACCATATCATGACTCACATTGTGACGGCCTGCCTTGCGCGGCTCCAGAAGGACTACTCTAAAGACGATGGCGACACCGGTTGGCAGGCGTTTGGCAACCTCCGAGCACTGGCTGACCACCTTGAGCAGAAAGGGCATGAACACTGGAGCGACCCCAACTTTCAACCAGAGAAAGTCGCAACGGCACTCTATCCGCATGTCCTGCCCGGTGCCGATCTTGAGGTCTGGAACAAAACATGAATAGAGCGCAAGGCTCGTTCAAAGAATTGAGCGATACGGAGTATGCCGAATTCCGAAAGGAACTGCTGCGAGCTAAGGGAAGTGAGAAGCAACAGAAATTTCTCAGAATCGTCCGAGACACTGACACCTTTTTGGATCACATGTCGGCCATTGCAACGGATGGCACAGTCGATGCAGCGCTCGCCACCGAGCCAATGACCGAGAGCGAGTACAAGGATCCGCCGCCTAGCACCGAGCAGGCCCTGTACGCCGCTTGGTCAACGCTCACGCCTTCCGTCGCCTGCCGTTCCACCTTCTGGGCGAACCTCACGATCGAGCACATCAGGGCCGGCCTGGTCCAATCCACCTATCTCGCTGCTAACGGTGGCAACCTGTCAGGTGGCGCTGAGCGCATCGACTTCGCACTGAACGAGACACACAGGCAGGGACTGAAGCAGATCGACGTCTGCGTGCGCACCGTGCTGAGACGCTTGGGAGGCTTGAGAGAGGTGCGCGGAAACCGCTCAGTGTACGTCGACTGTCCGTTTGCTCGAGCATGGTGGCGCGAGCACACCGTAAACCAGGCTGCTGGCGGCGATGCCCAAATCGCATCCGGCGTACGGGCCATCCTCCGCACGAATCAGACATATTGGGAGAAGCTCATTGATCGGATCGTATTCAGAAACTCCACCTTTGGATCAGAGAACATCCGTAACGCGTTTCTGAGAGCACTCGCTCAATGCGTGGAGACCAACCCATCGTCGGAACTGACGAGCTCTAGGGGTCTGCAGCGGCTCTCACGCCGCGCGACGACGTACCAAGGCGCTCGAGAGCTCAGTATCCTGAGCGATACCGAGCTAGATGTCCTGATGGGGACGGTGGTTGCGGAAACATGATCCTTGCCGGACAACCATCCTTCGAAGTCGCGCAACGATACCTGCTCGACCTCCGAGATACTCTAGAGGCCATGCGTGACGGATCCGTGACAAGGATGGAATCTGTGGTGTGGCCAGCGGGGCTCGATCGCACCATCCTCCAGGCACTACCGCTTAGAATACGGACAAGGAATTGCCTCCAGCGTGAATGTCTTATGCAAGGGAACGATCCGCTTACCGTGCAGGAACTTCTGCGAATACCGAACTTCGGGCACAGATCACTGGGAGACCTGCTCTTTACGGTGGAGGGGTTTCTCGAAGAGTGCATTCGGACCGGACGCACAGTCTCACCTGAGTCCAGCGAGTCGGGTGGAGGAGCATCGAAAATCTTGAAGGAGACCGATGCCCCGAAGGCAAGAACAGAGATGACATCGATAACGTGGGAGAGCGTTGGGCAGCTTCTGATTCCGCTGCTCGCTGTAGCGGCTGAATTGCGCGGAACCAAAACGCTTGCCGATGTATTGAGCCCAGAGTTCGTGCACTTGGCAGACAGAATGGGGGTCGCATGCGAGATCAGAGGAATCAGAATCAATCATTTAGCCGGAGGCACGCCGAGTCTCGTATCCGTTATTGTAAACCGGGTTGTAATGACCATCGACGCCGCGTCGGAAATCGAACGCAAGGTCGTAGAGCATCGACTATTGCGCACACCGCCTCTGACGCTTGAAGATGTCGGATCGCAGGTGGGAGTGACGCGCGAACGCATACGGCAAATCCAATCCAGGATCGGGAATAGAGTCCGAGATGCGCTTGGCGAGGGGATGCGGGTCATAGCGTTGGAAATGAGAGATGGGCTAGGTCACCTTGTGAAACAGG
Source organism: Paracoccaceae bacterium (assembly GCA_963422275.1). Classification (GTDB taxonomy): domain Bacteria; phylum Pseudomonadota; class Alphaproteobacteria; order Rhodobacterales; family Rhodobacteraceae. The sequence continues at coordinate 185,151 of OY729418.1, read as the reverse complement.
AAAAGGTCGAACGCCGAATCGATGCGCTCCTGCCGCCTGATCATGGCCTTGCAACAAGGCTCGTTAGAAAAGCGCTTATCGACGAGATGGGCTTCACGCTCGATGATGGCGTGTACCTCGATGAGCGAGCAACGCAAGAACTCGACAACATCCGGACCACGATTCGTAACCTCGCCGACGATGTGGGACTTGTGAACAAGCAACAGGTCATGGAAATCTTGCCAACCGAGGAATGGCAGCAGTTTTGGCTGTGGGCGTGCAAGCGAATCGGGATCCACAATCTACACGGAATGTTGGGGCTACGTGACTCCGCGCAGGCTCGAGCAAAGGCAGCACTGCTATCGATCGGACGCCCGGCGACCCGAAAAGAAATTGGATCTGTGTGCGGCTTCGAAGAAGGTCGTGTGGGCACATTCCTGTCGAACATCCCAAGCGTCATCAGGGCGGACAAGCAGCGATGGGGATTAAGAGAGTGGATCGACGACGAGTACGACGGAATCATCGGCGAGATCATTCAGCGCATCGAAGAAGACGGCGGTGCTACAATCATCGAGAGGCTGCTAACAGAGTTGCCCTGCAAGTTCGGTGTGAATCCGATGAGTGTGCGAAGCTACCTGCAGACGTCCAAATTCGTGATCCGGGACGGATGGATCAGCCTTGCGAGCGCATCATCAGTGCAACTCAAAAACCTGGACGATGTCATCGATGGCCGAGACTGCAGCGGCGCCCCTTACTGGAGATTCACCGTGGAGGCTCGGTTCCTCAACGGTTACAGTGTGACAGGCGTTCCGCCTGAGTTTGCGAAGGCACTCGGTTGCACACCGGATGCCGGCAAGCGCGTAAAAATCGAGAATCTGCCTCGCTGTCGCGAACTATCCATACGATGGCCGCTCGCTTCGTCAACTGGAGCATCGCTGGGCTATCTCGCCGAGCCGCTCAAGCTTCTGAATCTTAGGCCCAGCGATTGTGTACGTGTGACCATCAGGGCCCCTGGCCTCGTCGAGCTAAGCGCAGACGAGGGGAACGGCGAGGATCCTCAGACGAGTGAGGCCGAAGCGATTCTAAAGCGCATGATGCGGCGACGAAGGGTAATCTAAGCATGCTCCAGAACGAATGCACCCTTAAGCCGAAGATGTTCAAGCTGCCGGACGAGCCCGTGGCAGCGAGCGTGCTCATACCGGGATTCCGCTCAGCGAGGAGCGTGCGTGGTGCCTTCGGCTGGTTCACAGCCGGATGGATAGGACGGCTCGCGCCAGGGCTTGCCCTATACCTCAATCGACCGGAAGTGAAACCGATCGATTTCACGATCGCCCCGGCATTGTTCCCCAACGAACGCGTGGCTGTGGAGCGGGGCACCCGAATGACGGCGCAAGAAGCCTTGGAGCTAATTTCCAACGTGTTCGTCAAGGGACGTGTCGATGCACCGGCACTTGCCCGCCATGCACTCGATTGTCTCGCATGGATGATTGCTGCGAGGACGCTTCAACTTCGGATTGCAGTCCCGACACTCGAGTCGAACTACCACCCGAAGATATGGCTCTTCGACGACGGCGAGAACCAAGTGCTTGTTCGAGGATCGGGCAATGCAACCGACCGGGGTGTCGCTGGGGGTATCGAGCACATGGATGTCGACGTGTCTTGGGTTTCCGAGAGCCGAGACAGGGTCACAAGCGGGACCACCATGCTAGACGATTGGTCACGAGGCAGAAGCCTTGGCCTCCAAGAGGTTGTTGAACTGCCTGCAGCATTGGCTAGAGACATCATCCAAACAGCGCCGAGCGAACCACCCCAACACCATGACTACGAAAAGATCGCCGGTGGGAACGACAAGGGCGATTACCCAGCGCGGTGTCCTGAACGAAGGCTCCGCATCCCCGACTATATCGAGTGGACAACAGGTCCATATGCGCACCAAGGCGAAGCGGTCAAGGGCTGGGAGGAAGGGGATACTCCCGAGACAGGAGTGGTCGCGATGGCGACCGGTGCGGGGAAGACGCTCACCGCGCTCATTTGCGCAACCCGAAGCCAGAATCGCCTCAACGGTAAACCGTTCCTTGTTGTCATCTCCGCGCCATCCGTCCCGCTTATCATGCAGTGGCGGGAGGAGGTGAAGAAGTTCGGCGTGTCCCCCGTCGTGCCGAGCTTGGAGGCGAGCACCAACAGAGTGCTCACCCGCCTCTTTCGAGGCCTTCGAGGCGGTGGCACCCATGTCGCCATTGTCACCAACAACCTCCTGTGCACCCCGAGTTTTCAAGCGACGATCGCAGAGAAACTCCGCACCCGTAGCACTCCAATTCCGACAATGCTGATCGCAGACGAAGCTCATACGCTGGGGGCGGAGTCGTTCATCCGGAATAAGCCGCAGTTCTTCGAGAAGCGCCTTGCACTCTCGGCAACCCCAGAGCGCAAGTACGATCCGGACGGGACTGAGGAGATCTTCGAGTTCTTCGGTCCAACAGTGTACGAATTCAGCTTGGATCGGGCTATTGGATTCTGCCTAGTCCCGTACAGCTACTACGTTCACGCGTGCACGCTGAGCGGAGATGAGCTGGACGAGTTCGAACGACTTTCGCGGCGAATTGGCATTGTGATAGGCGCCGGAGCAACGAAGAGGATACTAGCCTGCAAGGCCTGTTGATCGCGCGCCGGAGAATCATCGAGACCGGACAGAGCAAGATCAATCTACTACGAGCAGTGCTCACGCGCCGTGGCCCCCGAACCCTCCAAAACGCCATCATCTACGCATCGGCAAAGAACCCTCGGCAGTTTGATGAGATCGGTGCTCTGCTGACCGAACTCGAGATCAAGTGGGCTCCTGTGACTCAAGAAACGACAAAAAGCTCGAAGCGACTCGCGCGGATTCTGGAGTCATGCGCAAAGGGTGCAAACCAAGTGCTCCTTGCCAAGAAGGTGCTCGACGAAGGGGTCGATATCCCAATTATTCGAGAGGCATTCATCGTCGCTTCATCGACGGTCGAGCGTGAATGGGTGCAGCGCCGGGGACGCGTCCTGCGTGTCCACCCTGGGAAACCTTGGGCAATCGTACACGACTTTCTCGCGTTGCCTCCGGCACAGCTCGTGAGACGCGATAACACGCGGGCGCTAAAGAAAATCATCGCGACCGAGCTGCAACGCGCTTACGCGTTCGGCAAATACGCGCAGAATGTCGCCGGCACAGACGGCGTACACGCCGATTTGGAACGATTCACCGCGACCTACTGGCCGGATGCAAGTGCTGCAACAAGTATCCTGAACAATGCAAATGAGCACACCGTTGCCAGTGCCACACCGAGAGGAAAGCTATGGTAAGCAACTTCAAGCGGATCTTCGACGAGATCAGAAAAGAGGCAGTTCAGATTGCACCCACCTACGGGCTGAAGCCTGCGTCCGTCGAGAAGTTGATCATGGGCATCGTCGATCTGGAAGACAGGAACCGTATCAAGGCGGAGGCCCGGATTAATCAAAAGATTAAGGGAATGATCGAGAATGCCACGCGAGCGGTCGACGCAACGGAGGGTGCGTAGATGTTGCTGATCCGGCGAATCGAGATCACCAACTTCGTGTGCTTCGACCAAATTGAGATTGAGCCATCGACGAATCGTGAAAAACCGCTGACGGTGATCAGGGCTGAGAATGGCTCAGGCAAGACAACGCTTCTGCGGGCGGTCCGCTGGGGAATGTACGGCGAGGATGGACTTCCGGGGAATCCAAGTCACTTCTCTCTGCATCCAGCCGAGTGGCGTCCAGATGCGAATGGCATCGAGACGAAGGTGTCAATTCTTTTCGAGACAGATGGCTCTAGCCGCAACCACCAAGAGGGCAAGCTGACCAGCACCGTTTACGAACTGCGTCGATCGGTGACGACGGTTGCAAAGGAGCCAAGCAGGCGGGGAGAGCCGGATTTTCGTCGTATAAGCGAAGAGGCGCAGCTGCTTATCGAAGAGCCGAACGGATCGTGGTCCCCGCACGAAGCAGGCGTGGACCAAGTGATCAAGGAGCTGTTGCCCTTAGAACTCAAAGACTTCTTCGTCATGGACGCAGACGAGGCAGCCGACTTCGTCGGGGGAAGCGAAAACAAGATTATCAAACGCCAAGAAGTCATTGACAAAACGTCATTTGCCATACGCGCACTACTCGGTCTGGAGATCTTTGAAAGAGCGACCAAGCGCGTGCAAAAGATTTCACAGGAATTCGGACGGGCAGCAACAAGAGCGGCTGGCGACAAAGCATTGAGCGAGCAGCAGGCTGATCTGGATCAACTCCGTACAAAGGAGGCGAAGCTCGCAGAAAAAGTAAACAAGGATCGCCGTGAAAAAGCCGACATTGATGATCGCTTGGAACGTGCTCGGGGGCGACTTGAAGCCAAGATCGAAAGCCTCGGAGCCTTCGATCAAGTCAAGGAGCGGCTGAAGGAGAATGAGGCGCGACGCAAGAAAGTCGACGAAGAGCAGCGCAAAGCGATCGGCAAACTATCTGGTGAACTAGCGGCGATCGAGCTGTTGGCATCGCTAGCCGCACGGGAGGTCGTTGACGTCCGCAAGATGCTGCAACCATTGTATGACAACGGCTCGATTCCAGCCCGCCATTTGGCGTTCGTGCAGAGTCTGCTTGAGAAAGGCACCTGTGTCTGTGGCCAAGACCTGACCTCGCAGAGCGAATATAGATATCATGTCGAGCATATTGTCGAGCAATCGAGCGGACAGAAAGAAAAGGCCAACTACTTAGCTCAGTTACTGCATGCGGCGGACATGCTGCATCGACACAAGGACGGTGAGAAATGGGAGAACCGATGTACAGAACGCGGGAGAATTGTCACGGATCTTGATGACGAAATCGCTAATCTGAAGCAGGCGAGGCGTGACATAGATGCCAAGATCGATGCAATCGACAACGAGAATGTGGAGCTCACCCGGGGAGAGATTGCGATGCTTGAGAAGCAGTCAGGACGCTTGGAACGTGATCTTGTGAGCGATCAAGGGAGCCTCAAGCAAGACCGCACGAACATTAACCAGTTGGAGGGGAATATCCGTTCTGTGCAAAGACGCCAGCGGGAGGCACGCGACCTAGAGACATATCAGGAGACTGCGAATGTCTTGGTCCATATTCTCGATCAGGCCTACGCTCGTATCCAAGACGGTCAGGTGCGCGAACTCAGCGCCGAGATGGACGGTTTGTTCACCAAGATGGCGGCGAATGTCGACGATGACGAAGGGATGGAAGGCGATCGCCACAAGGCGACGCTCAGGATGATCGCGAAGGTTGGGCTACGGGCTTTGGAGGACACCCCGGGCGAGTATGAGATATTCGCTTTCAATAGTCGAGACAGGTCCATGCCGCCAACGGAGATCAACGGTGCATCGCGCAGAATCCTTGCCCTATCGTTCGTACTGGGGATCTGCAAGGTGAGCCGCACCTTGGCACCGCTTGTTGCAGACTCGTTGCTGAACTTCATGTCCGGTTCGGTTCGAACCAATACGCTGCGAGTCACCGCCGAAACTGCAAATCAACCAATCCTCCTGCTCACGGGATCGGACCTCGAGTCACAAAATGAAGTGGATCTGGTCACACGCTACGGGGGAGCGACCTATACTCTGACAGGACAATGGCAGCACACAGCGCACGGCGGGGACGTTGTGAACCAGACTGACGAGCGGCAGATATCGCTAATTTGTCGGTGTGGACCGCGTGAATTCTGCAACATTTGCGAGAGGCAGGGACAAGCCAAAAACCTGGGATGGACTCGGCGCGAACATGGGGGCGGACAATGAGTGACTTTGCAGACCTTTTTCGTTCCGGAAGCTACGCTTTGGTACTGCCTCGAGATGACGACGATGCGATCAGTCGCTATGTCGCGATGCATTCAGGGGAGCGCGGAAGCTTCGAACGCCGACCCTTTCCAAGACAGGTCGATTTCTGGGCATTCAGTATTGCCGCCGCGCTGGCGTTAGGGCTGCAGCCCCGAGATGGCCCCATTCGAAGCTGGGGAAAGAGGTTCATCTACACATCTCAAGGGATCATGGACAATGACCTCTGTGCCTTACTCGCCGTCATCGCGGTCGCCAAGTTCGGTCACGATGATCCAGAGGTAGGTGAACCTAAACAAATTGTCGATCTCGCAAACCGCCTTGCCGGCGCTGGTTGCTCAGAGGTTCTCAAGAAAATTTTAGAGAATCAACTGCTGACCACGCCGCTTGATCAGGCGCTGGAGCTTGCAAAGTCGCTACAAGACCGCGTGCGGTCGAATGAGTGACAATGAAAAACCGATATAATCCTCAAAACGATGAAGTTCATCGTCACAGGCAATTGAGCATGACGTTACCGAAACAGAATCACGCAACCCATGGTCTATCCTCCTCCAAAGGTTATCGCTAGTCTTTATTGTGAATGATAGAAAACACATAGCAAAGACTGTTGCGAAAGCAGGCATTTCGTTCTGCATTGCGACTTCTAGAGCTGGCTGAGCGCTTGGCGATCGCCGATCGATGACTGCAGAGCCTTCCAGCCACGGTCTTGGCGCCGGAGTCCGTCCCGAACCTGCCCGATGGTGCATCGGGGGCTGAAACCGCGCACTTGAGCGCTAGGACCACGGCACGAATCGATTGTTGAGTTGCGCCAGCCATGGTCATCAAACTCTATGATCCACTTACCTATGACAACCTGATGGCTGGGCTTGCAATGTACTTCGAAAAGCAGGATGTATTGCCATTGGGTTCAGCAAACCACATTCAAGGTCTCGGCATATACTCGTTGTTCTATACTGGCTCATTTCCATTATAAGATCAAATCCGAGACAGAACGAAGCCAATCTACGTCGGAAAGGTAATTCCTCCGGGATCACGAAAGGGCGATGCAATAGACGAAACAGTTCCAGTGCTTAGAAGCAGATTGCGGGAACATGCACGATCAATTGAACTGACAGGCAATCTCAATGTTGACGATTTCCGGCTCCAATGCCTTGCTGTGGTTCCTGTCTGGATCACGTTAGCGGAACGATTCCTTACTGATTACTGCAAACCTGTCTGGAACTGTTACCTGGATGGCTTTGGGGACCACGATCCAGGCAGTGGAAGATATAACGGTGAAAGAAGTTACTGGAATTCGCTTCACCCCGGGAGACCTTGGGCTCGCAAATTACAGGAACTACTTATCCACATGGTTCCTGCGACACAAGGCATTGTGTCCGGGATGTCGGGTGATGGAATGTTCGCATGACATTCTTGACGTGGAACCGTCCCATGACCGAAATCCCCGCCAGCCTCATTGCCTTCCAGCGCCGGTTCCCCGACGACGACGCCTGCGCCCGGTGGCTCGTCGCCGTCCGATGGCCGAACGGCTTCCGGTGTCTCGCCTGCGTCCACGACCGCGGGTGGCAGCTGAAGACCGGGCCGCACAGCTTCGAGTGCGCCTGCTGCCATCGCCAAGCCTCGGTCGCCGCCGGCACCCTCCTGCACCGAACCAAGCGGCATCTCCGCCTTGCAGTTGCAGAAGAAGCTCGGGATCGGATCTTGTCGCAGTGCCTGGATGCTCGCCGTCAAACTTCGCGGTGCCATGGTCGCCCCCGAACGCAGCCCGCTGTCTGGTCTAGGTCGTGTACTTATAAAGGAAAAGGGGATTTTCTTTCCGGCTCTGATGTGATTCAAGCTTCCAAACAGCGGAAGTTTGAGGATGCAGGGCCGTCACGGTCTGACGGATGCGGAATGGGCGATCATCTCGCCGTTGCCGCCTGACAAGCAGCGGGGCGTTCCGCGGGTGGACGACCGGCGGGCGATCGGCGGGATCTTTCACATCCTGCGCACCGGCACGCCGCGGGCGGAAAAAAGGGGACTCGGATCACGCCATCGGACCCTCGTCGAACGTTTCTTCAACAAGCTCAAGCACTTCCGAGGCATCGCGACCCGCGATCACAAGCTCGCAAGAAACTTCCTCGCCGCAATCGCCCTCGCCTGCATCCGCCTCTGGATCAAAACTAATGAGTACATGACCTAGGGAAGTTTTGCGAAAAGCAATCAAGACACTGATTCGATGAGGTTTGGTCCGACCTCGCGAGTGGCATCGCGACTCGATGGAGCAGTTGGCCTGCTTAGGAAATCGCGCGCAAGAGCCGGTCGACTTAAGTCGCAGGTTCAGCGATGAAGCAGTGCTGTGCGATTATCTTGACTTCTTCCAACCAGTTTTGAACAAGAAGAGGGTCACTCGGTGGTGTGCACACGCCATGGTCAATCTTTCCTTCCAGCACGGCCTCGACAACATGTGAAAGCGGTATTGACACCAATCGCGCCATCGCGGTTCCGCGCCCGTCGCCCCAAGCGTCAAGCGCCCACGTCTTGGAGTAGCCCAGGACTCCATCCTTTTCCGCTGAAAGGGACACGCAGAGCACCACGCGGTCAGGTTCGCCGGCAGCATACGCATTCTCGGCCCACAGCCTGGACGCCAATTGCAGCAACTGTTGCTCATCCTCTGCCGCCTTTGGGTTGCCAATTATTGAAAAGACCTCGGACCAAGCCTTAGACCATCCGTCTAGGCGAAGGGTTCCACGCACAAAATTCTTGATATTCCAATCGACACCCATTTCATACTGCTCAACAAAGGGCAGTGAGTCGCGATTCGGATAGAGCTCGAATTTTTCGGGTTCATGCAGAGGGACTGCATATTTCGAAACTGCCTCCCAAGGACGCGCGACCTCGATGACCTCTCCACCGGAAATCGATCGTGAGGGGGACTTCAGTGCTCGCAGCACCGCGACAGGAGACCAGCTGAACTTGTACCGGAAGGCGTTTGGAAACTTCGGGAAGCCGCCGCAGCAAGAAATGAATGAGATCTCGTTGTTCTCATTGAAGGCGGGCGAAGCCTTGTAGTCGGACACCAGCCAGTGCGCCATCATGTGGTCAATTCCGGGGTCCAACCCGGCTTCGTTCACAAAAGTCAGGCCAAGCTCCTTCGCAGATTTATCCAAGGATTTCAGTTCAGATGACACATACGACGATGAAGCGAAATGGGCACCGGAGGAAAGGCATGCCTGAGCGACCGGCACGTGCATGTCTGCTGGAAGCATTGAAACGGCGACATCTCCAGGCCCAAGCGCACTCGCCAGCCTGTCTAAGGTGAACTCTCGGATTCGTTCCGTGATGTCCCCTACATTCTTTCGTGCTGTGTCGAGAGTGCGGTTCCATACGGTCACGTCCCTTCCGGTCTCGATGAGCCGTCTGAGACCGGGAATTGAGGACATTCCGGTGCCGACCCAGTGAATCATCGCCATTCAAGTCTCCTTCAGATCGTTCTCATGTGCCTTTCGAACTCGTGTCGAGCTCGGTTCCAAACCGCACTGTCTTCCTGACCGAGTTTTTCAAGCTGAGGCAACAGCTGTCTCGAGAAATCAAGCGATGACTCCGCTGGCAGCAGGGATGGAAGATTGTCAATTGCGATGACATCTAGGGGAGGGTCGTCGCCAACCCGAATGGCCGGTTGCGCGAAAGACGTCACGTGGTCGTAAATCGGGACAGGGTTGAACGGGCTGCCAGGATCGCACGCTATGTCGCCAACGGTGCGCAGCCGTCTGCTTGCATTCACGCCAGCCAGATCTAGGAACGTTGGGGTGCTTTCGCTTGCAAGCACGCAATTCAGGAAAATATCGTGCTCGAGGATTTCGGGAAATGGACCGCCTCCCGAAGTTTCCGCGATATCGTACCCTGTGATATCGAGATCGAAATTGGCGCATAGTTCACGGGCTCCAGATCCAGTGCGACCCATGCCAACGATGATTACCTTGGGCCTGTCTTCCACCAATTGGAGGCTCTGCTCTACAGCTCTTTGCAAATCAATTCTGCCAAGATGTGAAGAAGCGAGATCTGGAAGGTCAGCTCCAACCTTTGCAGTCGCCCACGCCATGAGGGTAACCGCGGCGCCTGCATACCCCGCCCAATATCCGAACGCCGCAAGGCGATGTCCGCTGTCATCGGTGAGATATTCAATATCGTAGAGGATTCCGCCGCCGCGCTGAAACCTCCTCAGCAACTTTTCGGCGCTCGGCTGCTGCTTGAATGCGTGACCGAACATTATGTGCCTGTGCCTCAAGGCAGCCGGACTCTCCGGGAGTTCCTTCAAGCCCAGAACGAAGCGCTCACCGCCTGCCGAAATCCAGTTCCCGGCAGGGGAAATCCCGCAACCGACTGCGGCATAGTCTCCGATGGGAAAGACTCGGGATCGGGATTCTTCCACGACCACGGTGAAACCCTTCTGAAGCAACTCTTCCGCTCCAGCGGGACTAATGGCGGCACGTCGTTCTTGGCTTCGGGTCTCTGACCGCAAATGGACTGTAGGCCGCATTCCAGCTTGTACTCTCTAGCCTTGATTCTTGGCGGTCGGCTTGAACGGGTTGGCGTTCAAGGGAAGCGGAGCTCGAGCGTGTGGCTGCCAAGCTGATGGAAGCCCCGTCTGCAGAGCGCGTCGGCCGCTGTGGCCTGGAAAGAAAATGGGACGGTCGGTTTGGTTGATGGAAGCGGCTCGCCAGACGTGCAGATTTACCGTCGCGCACCCAAAGCGCCAGTTGACCGGGGCGATGCCCTGCCCGTCGAAGAAGCATGCCATAAGAGCTTCGCGGAGCCGACATGTACCGTTTTCTGGAACTAGGAAACGGTAGGCAAGATCTTGAAGTGATTTTGGCATGTTTGTTTGCACACCTGAATGTATGTTGAACGGACTCCCCTGTCATGCTCAAAATGTTGGCGATTGCTCCGGGGAGGGCTGCTGTTACGACGGGAAATACTCTAGAGGTCCGTTGCAAAAGCGGGCATTTCTTTCTGCATTGCGATTTCCGGAGCTGGTTGTGCGCTTGACGGTTGCCGATGGGGGACTGCGGAGCCTTCCGGCAGCGGCCTTGGCACCTGCGAGCACGGTTTCATACGCCGAGACACCCATCGGGTAGATTCGGGGCCATTGTCTTGAAGGTTTGCTCCACGATTCACTGCCGTTGCGCCATCAGCCAGTCGAAGTACCTGCGATGCTGGATCGGAGGATTTACCCGGGTGCACCGAAACCCGCTCCGCAAAGCCCTCTTCGTTAATTGTGCATGCACCCCTTGCGGCCGAAACGACAGCGACCGCCCTTCCTCGGTCAGCGGGCGTCTGGACCTGCCGAGAACTGCTCGGACACCGAAACCCCAAGCGTCTCCCCTTGCACGATTCTCGACGACAATCTCAACCTAGCCGCGCAGACGCGCCGCGCTCGCCACGATGGTCGAATCGACAACCGCCACCGGCATGCTCATCCTCAGGCCATGCTCGTGCAACTAGCGATTGACCTCCGGCAGAAACGCCTCGTCAAGACCGGCGCTGCACAGACAGCCGACGGAACCGGCAGATAGTCGTGCGGGCGGGGCACGCTCAAGCATCCGGTTCACCAGCGAGCGCCACTGGCCTTGCGGAAGCGCCCCGGATCATCGGATCGACATCGCAGTCGGTATTTACCGGGCGCAAGCGCACTGGACTGCGGGTCGCTGCCAGACATTGCCAGTTCATCAGGGCGTTCACCTTTCGAAGTGCATTGTCCGGAGCCACATGCTCGGCCACCATTGTCAGGAAGAAATCTATCTGGCTCTTCTGAACATAGAACAAGTGCTTGCAACGCTTGTCAGCACGACATGTCCAGGGACGGGGGATTTCGAAACGGTCTTGTGATTGGGTTTGCGCGTTGCGGAGCCGGGGGCCTTAAACGATGAAACTTGCAAAACTGCGACAAGATGCGGCATGGATCCGACAGCTTGGTCCATGGCAAGGCAATGGTGATATCCTCGGCACAATATAATCTGTGATTTCTAGCGAAAACCAGGAGGAGCACAAAACATGAGCAGCCCGCCCATCAAGGTCGGAATCATTGGGACTGGAAGGATCTCCGATCTTCATGCCATCGAATATTTGAGGAACCCGCTGGCGCAGATCGTCGCGCTTTGCGACTGCGATGCAAAACTGGTGTCAAGGAAGGCCCAAGAATGGGGATGCGAGGATGTCGCTATTCTGGATGACTACGATGCGCTCTTGGACCGCTCGGATGTCGACTTGGTCGAAATTCTCCTGCCTCATCACTTGCATCTGCCAGCAGCTCTGAGTGCCATAGAGGCTGGCAAGATCGTGTCCCTCCAAAAGCCGATGTGCGTGTCGCTTAATGATGCGGACCAACTGGTAACTGCCGCCGATGCATCCGACCGCCCATTCAAGATATTCGAGAATTTCATATTCTTCCCGCCGGTCATCAAGGCTAGGGAGCTGGTGGACAGCGGCGCAATCGGCACACCTCTATCGATCCGGATCAAGTCGAATGCGGGCAAGAGCGAGACTGCTTGGGATGTGCCCGAATCGGCGATTGCATGGCGCAAGAATCGCGAACTTAGCGGGGGCGGCCCGCTTGTGTTCGACGATGGTCATCATAAGTTTGCGCTGGCTTGGCATTTTATGGGCAATCCAGAAGAGGTCCATGCCTTCATAGGCGAGACGCAGGTTTTGGACTCGCCTTGGAACGGTGCAACTCTGGACGCGCCGGCGCAGGTGTCGTTCCGCTTCCCCGGCAACAGGATGGGCAATATCGAGGTGGTTTATTCCCCTGACCTTGAGATCGCCACTCGTCTCTACGCTCAGGATGATAGAGTCGAAATCACTGGGACCAAGGGAATCATCTGGATCAACGGCGGCCATGGAAGGCTCGGATGCGAGCCGCCCGTTGCCCTCTACAGGGATGGCGCGTTGACGACCTTTGGCAATGTCGCGACAGGTTGGGAGCAAAGCTTCATTCTTTCGACCCGGCACTTTCTCGATGTGCTGACTAATGGCGGCGACCCCGTGCTGACTGCCCGCCAAGGACGGCAGGTGTTGCGATTCGCGCTGGCGGCTGAAGAATCAGCGCGTTCCGGCCGTTCGGTGGCAATCGAGCCGTAGTCGGAGCAAGATGCATCTTGTTCAACCGAACGTTTGAGCACGTGTTGCGCCGAGACAATCTGGGAACCTATAGACTGCCCGAAATCCAGAACGGTTATGCCTCAGAACAGAAAAGGAGGGACACAGCATGCCGGAAGATGACCGCGTGGCGTGCCGGACGCCAAATCCTGGAAAACCGGGACAGACCCGAATTCCGAGGTGGAAATTCGATGCGGTCCGAGAGGCGATTCTCGATGAGCTTGCCGAGGGTCCGGTGCTTTTTGGCAATTTGACCGAACGCGTTAGGGACCGTCTCGATGACTCGGTGCGGAAGCGAATCGGATCGGTCGGCTGGCACGTGGCGACTGTCAAGCTCGAATTGGAGGTTCGAGGAGAGATTCGAAGGCAATCAGGTTCGAAGCCTCAAGTGCTGGAACTCTGCTGAGCAAACTGCTGGCAGCCAGGTTCGACTGCCCACTCAACTGCCTGTATCCCATCAGGAAACAGGCGAAGATCGCTTGGATATCTGTGTCGCACTGAAGTGCGCGACGTCAGTTCGTCATCCTTGACGGGCCTTGAACCGTTTCTGATGCTTGTTGATGACGTAGACTCGGCCTTTCCGCCGAACTACACGGCACTGCCGGTGACGCGCCTTGAGCGACCGAAGCGAATTCTTGACCTTCATGGCCCTTTCTCCTGTTTTGCGACACCTTTGACCTGCACCATTTCACGTATGACCGCTCAAAGGTGTGATGGTGGGTGCGACTGGGATCGAACCAGTGACCCCTACGATGTCAACGTAGTACTCTACCGCTGAGCTACGCACCCTCCAAACCAAGGCAAGACAGCCATGGCCCAAGTCCAAGTAAACACGGATATGCGATGCCGGCACCCATTGCAAGCGAATATTGACGGAATGTGTCATCAATTGACATGCTTTGCATGCTCTAGTCCATTCCAAACTGTCATTCATTGATAAGAGACCACGCATTGGTTCAGCGGTCGAGTTCTGAAGTTATGTCTGTGAGATATCCCAGCCATAAGATGCAAGTCGGACCTCAGCCGGCTGCTTTAAATTCCGACGGGAATCTGACAAGAGCGATGGCGTTGAACGTCAACAGCAACAGCTCAGAGCAAGAGACGGGGTCTCGTTGTCGTCTCCAAAAGAGGATGCTCTCGCCAGGGAAGGGCGGTGCAATCAATGGCAGTCGGCAAACTGACCCGCCACGGAGTTTCCGGAACCTTAGGCAATTTTATAGCAAGGTACAAAGAAGCGGCAATGAACGTTGAAAGTCGCAAATGAGTGAAGCGCCGTACCACCTGACCATGCCTGAAAAGCAAACGACCTCTGCGGTCTTTTCCTCTCCGCACAGCGGTCGAAACTATCTATCGCATTTGATGAGACAGACTAGACTCGATGACCGTGAGATCAGGCTTTCCGAAGACGCTTACGTTGACCGGTTGTTTGCCGAAGCGCCGCGGCTCGGTGCACCCTTTCTGTGTGCCGACATACCGCGCGCCTTCATTGATCTAAACCGCAATCCCGACGAGCTCGATCCGGAATTGATCGAGGGATTGAGAAGGTCGGTCAGCACGCCCCGCACGCGAGTTGGCCTAGGTGTCATTCCAAGAATCGTTTCAAGTGATCAAGCAATTTACTCGGGCCTGCTGAGTCGCGAGGAGGCGGAAAGCCGAATAACGGACTTCTTTTTTCCTTATCACGACGCACTGCAAGAAATCGTGGACGCGACCGTCGCAAGGTTGGGTCAGGCAGTGCTGTTCGACTGCCATTCGATGCCCCACGACTCAATGGTTTCGGAAACCTTCATGGGAAACATCAAGCCCGACATCATTTTGGGCGACAGGCACGGCCGTGCCTGCGGCCTCGAGATCATCGAATGGACTGAGGCAGCATTCGCGGAAGCAGGCTTCAGGGTTGCCAAGAATGTTCAGTACTCTGGCGCGTACACGGTTCAAAGATACGGACTCCCAGAACGGCAACGTCATGCAGTCCAGATCGAAGTGGACCGCTCGCTCTATCTGGACGAAGCGTCCATTGTCCCCAACTCACGGTTCGATGACACCCGGCGCAGACTTGCTGGAGCGATGGAGCACCTCGTGGACCTTGGCCGGAGTCGCTTTCCGATTGTCGCAGAATGAGTTCAGCGAAGAGCTCTTCCCTTCATTATGGCATTCTTGCCGAATTTTCTGCGGATGCTGTCGGTTGCCAATTCGGTTCGAATGCGGCGTCCCCGATTCGGGTCGAGAAGGTCTCCTTCGGTTTCGTTGCCCGTTGCCATGCCGATCCCGCTAATTCCTACACCAACCAAACGGAAGGGGCTTTGATGCTTCACGGCATCGAAGAGGCTCCGCGCGGTTGCATAGATAAGTTCCGCCATTTGGGTCGGGTGCTTAAGGGTAGCCCGTTTTGTGAACAGCTTGAAATCCGATCTCTTCACCTTCAACGTTACAATACGACCGGAGTATCCCTTGGCCTTGGCGCGGTCTGAGACGCGTTCCGAGAGTCGCCAGACGTGCCCGTCTAGAATGGCCTCGTCTGACGTGTCCTCGAAGAAGGTCAATTCGTTGGATATGCTCTTCGTCACGCGGGTCGGAAGCACTCTTCTGCAGTCCTTTCCCCTAGACAGATTCCAAAGCTTGGCGCCCCACTCTCCGAATGCCGCCATGAGTTCGCTGCGCTCGAGACGGCGCAGGTCGCCGAAGGTGTAAATCCCGTTTTTGTGCAGTTTCGCCTGCGTTGTCGCTCCCACGCCCCAGATCCGCGCCACGGGAAGATCAGAAATAAACTCAAAGGTTTCAGCTTTTCCGATCACGGAAAACCCCTTTGGCTTGTCCAGGTCAGATGCAAGCTTTGCCAAAAACTTGTTGTGCGAAAGACCGACGGAGCCTGTCACGCCAACTTCCCGCTCGATCTGGTTCACGAGTCGGATGAGCAGGACAGCAGGCACCGCACCGTGAAGTTTCTCCGTTCCGGACAAATCGAGAAATGCTTCGTCGAGTGACAGCGGTTCGATGGCTGGGGTGAGCTCGCCCATCAGTGCCTGAATCTTTCGAGATGCCTGCACGTAGGCTTCCATTCTTGGCTTGACGATTACGGCTTCGGGGCAGAGTCTTCTTGCCTTGAACATCGGCATGGCTGAGTGCACGCCTTTGACCCTAGCTATGTAGCATGCGGTCGAAACCACGCCGCGCTTGGCACCTCCGACAATGACCGGCTTGGTGCGGAGATCCGGATTGTCGCGTTTTTCGATTGCGGCGTAGAACGCGTCACAGTCTAGGTGCGCGATCGACAACTCACGCAATTCAGGATGGGCGACCACTCGCGGCGAGCGGCAGGATGGGCAGCGTGCGCCGCATTCAAAAGGAAGTTCGCAGTCGCAACAGATTGCAGGCATTCGGCTTTAACACTTGATTGCAGAGCGAAATCGGCATCTCCAATATATCCCCGCAGATCAGTCAATCCCAAGTGGATTCCGCGCTCGCGGCACTATTCCAGGGATCCGTGCGCGGCTTGGGCAACTCCGCGAGCACAGCGCGTGCCGCTTGGGCTGGATTCGTAGCTCGCAATATGGGCCGCCCGACCACGATATGGTTTGCCCCAGCCAAAATTGCCTGGCTAGGGGTGTCCGCTCGCTTCTGGTCACCGAGGAACGACCCAGACGGCCGAATTCCCGGGGTCACAATCTTTTTTCCTTTAGAATCGGGGAGCTGCCGTAGAGCCCCAGCTTCTCGCGGAGAGCAGATCACGCCGTCTGCGCCCGCAGCGAACGCGCGCAATGCGCGCTCGACGACCAAATCCTGAACTTCTCCGGGAACGACCAATGCTTCATTGAGGTCGGTCCGGTCGAGTGAGGTGAGTATGGCGACGGCAAGGATCTCAGTCTTTCCACCGACAAGGCCGTCCCTTGCGGCGCGAACGACATGTGGGTCTCCATGCACAGTAAGGAAGTCGGCACCCAGATTCTCGAGACTGTGAACGGCCGCTGCGACGGTTGCGCCAATATCGAACAGCTTCATGTCCAAGAACACCCGCTTGTTGAACGTGCATTTCAGGTTGGCGGCAAGCTCTAGGCCTCCCGCAGCAAGGAGACCTAGACCAATCTTGTAGAAGTGCACGGTTTCTCCGAGAGACCTCACAATCTGCAGTGCGGAATCGGTGTCGGGAACATCGAGCGCGACGATCAATCGGTCGTCTTTGAGAGGCATTAATTATCCTTTCGATCCGGCTTCGCCGCACCTTATCGGCAAGGCGCAGGCGGAACAACTTGGAGCCGTCCGACAGCCAGTTTTGTCGTTTGCACCTTGCTTTTTCGGCTGCCGGATCCCACATATTCGACGAGGCCTGCTCAGAGTGTGCCGAAGTCGGGCGCTGGATTTTGCAGGTGCTTTGAAAGGATTATGGACCAATGAAAACGGAAAAATTTACCGAGCGCACGCAGAAGATTCTGCAGGCCGCTCAATCGCTGGCACTGAATGAAAACCACCAGCAAGTGACACCCGAACACTTGCTGCAGTCGCTGCTGAACGAGCCGGAGGGCTTTTCGAAAAACCTGATCGGCCGGGCAGGAGGCAACACCGACATCGCGCAGCGGGAAACAGACATTGCGATATCCAAGCTGCCGCGTGTGACTGGCGATGACAATACGCTCTATTTTTCGAAAGACTCGGCTCGCGTGCTCGCGGAAACGGAGAAAATTGCCGAGAAGGCAGGCGACAGCTACATTTCTGTTGAAAGGCTGTTGACTGCGTTAGCGCTGGCAAAGACCGGCGCAAGGAAGATCCTCGAGTTGGCAGGTGTTAACGCCCAGTCGCTCAATGCAGTGATCAACGATCTTCGGAAGGGGAAGACGGCTGACAGCGCGTCTGCGGAGGAAACCTACGACGCACTCAAGAAGTTTGCCCGCGACCTGACCCAGAATGCTCGCGACGGAAAGATCGACCCGATCATCGGGCGGGACGAGGAAATCCGGCGAACGATGCAGATTCTTAGTCGGCGCACCAAGAACAACCCGATACTCATCGGAGAGCCAGGAGTCGGGAAGACTGCAATTGCGGAAGGGCTGGCGCTTCGGATAACGAAGGGAGATGTCCCGGAGAGCTTGAAGAACAAGCGCTTGATGGCCTTGGACATGGGGGCTTTGATTGCCGGGGCAAAATACCGTGGCGAGTTTGAGGAGCGGCTCAAAGCAGTATTGTCGGAGATAACCGATGCTGCCGGGGAGGTGATTCTGTTCGTTGACGAGTTGCACACGTTGGTTGGTGCTGGAGCCTCGGAAGGATCTATGGATGCGTCCAACCTGATGAAACCGGCGCTCGCGCGCGGCGACCTTCACTGCGTCGGAGCCACGACCCTAGACGAATACAGGAAGCATGTCGAAAAGGATGCGGCGCTCGCTCGACGGTTCCAGACTTTGCTTGTTCAGGAGCCGACGGTTACCGACACGGTTTCCATTCTCAGGGGAATCAAGGAAAAATACGAGCTTCACCATGGCGTCAGGATTTCCGATTCGGCTTTGGTGGCCGCAGCGACGCTTTCGGAACGGTACATCACTGACCGGTTTCTTCCCGACAAGGCCATTGACTTGGTCGATGAGGCGGCCAGCCGCCTAAAAATGGAGGTTGACTCCAAGCCAGAGGAGCTCGATGCACTTGATCGCGAGATACTGCAGAAGCAGATTGAGTCTGAAGCTCTCAAAAAGGAATCAGACAAGGCCTCCAAGGACCGGCTTCAAGCCCTTGAATCGGAGCTTTCGAAACTCCAAGAGCAATCGGCGGTTCAGACAGCGCAATGGCATACCGAGCGAGACAAGCTAGCGGGTCTGCGCGACCTGAAGGAACAGCTCGATCAGTCGCGCATCGAACTTGAGACCGCCGAACGCACCGGAAATCTCGCTCGTGCCGGGGAGCTAAGTTACGGGATAATCCCGACCCTCGTCAAGCAGATAGCGGAGCTCGAGAACGCGTCTGAGAACCTGATGGTTGGAGAAACCGTAACTCCTGAACAGATTGCATCGGTGGTGGAGCGATGGACGGGGGTTCCGTCGGCCAAGTTGCTCGAGGGTGAGAGAGACAAGCTCCTGCGGATGGAAGAGGAGATCGGCCAGCGCGTGATTTCGCAGCGCGAGGCCTTAAAAGCGGTTTCGAACGCGGTCAGGCGCGCACGCGCCGGACTCAACGACCCGAACCGGCCGCTTGGCTCGTTCCTCTTCCTTGGTCCGACTGGAGTCGGGAAGACCGAGCTTTCGAAAGCGCTTGCCGAATTCCTTTTTGATGACGCGACTGCTCTCGTCCGGATCGACATGTCCGAGTTTATGGAAAAGCATTCCGTGGCCCGGTTGATTGGGGCGCCTCCCGGATACGTTGGCTACGATGACGGGGGCGTGCTCACCGAGGCCGTGCGTCGCCGCCCGTACCAAGTTGTTCTGTTCGACGAAGTGGAGAAGGCACACTCTGACGTGTTCAACCTTCTGCTTCAGTTACTTGACGACGGCATACTTACCGATGGGCACGGCAGGACGACGGACTTCAAGCAGACGCTCATTATCCTGACCTCGAATCTGGGATCCGAACTGTTCACCCAACTCTCGGGGAATCGAGCGACGGCGAAGGAGCGGGAAGGCATCATGTCCGCAGTCAGAGCGCATTTCCGTCCCGAGTTCCTGAATCGGTTAGATGAGATTGTTATCTTCGACAGGCTTTCTCAGGACGACATGTGCAAGATCGTCGAGATTCAGCTTTCCAACATCGAGGATCGCTTGGCAGACTTGAACTTGTCGACTGCCATTGACGAGTCAGCCAAGAAATGGCTAGCGCACGAAGGTTACGATCCTGTCTACGGCGCTCGCCCGCTGAAGCGCGTATTGCAGAGCAACCTTCAGAACCGCTTGGCGGAAATGCTTCTGGATGGCTCTATAGGTGCGGGCGAGAAGATCAGCGTCACCGGCGATGGCGCCAATGGCCTCTTCATCAATGGCATTAGCGCCCGCGCGGAAAGCTTCGATGAAGACATCACGCTTCATTGAGTTCCGTCATGAGCTACTGCATTGAATTGTGATTGACTTGCTTGAAAGATCCCTCCGATAGTCTGTAGGCGTCGGAGGGCCAAGCTACGGCAAATGACGCAGTCAAGAGCTTTGTATCTGGATCACTGGTTTATGTTTGACTGGAAAATTGACCGAAGACGCAATGAAGCAGGTCTTCCCGGCTGCACCCTGGAGTTCTCGTGCAAGGGCTTCGTCATCGTTTCGAGAGATGGTCACCACAGGCCTCAGAACAACCTCCGAAAATCGTCCGCCGAAGCCCTCCTGAATCATGATCCCGGTCGCTCGGTCCTGATATCCGGTCACCTCCAATTTCTTGGTCGCCGCTAGCGCCAGGTAGCTCAGCATGTGGCAACCTGACAGGGCAGCGAGCATTAAATCCTCGGGATTGAGTTTTTTAGGATTGCCCAGGAACGCTGGGTCCGCGGACATTTCAATCGTCTCCTTGCCTCTGATTTCAACGGTGTAGGTACGGGAATAGGACATGTAATCGACCGTGCGGCCGTTCTTGGACCCCGTCCAAACGATCATGGCCTCATAGGTGTGGTGTTTTTCCATTGATTGCCCTTTCGAATCGGCTGCTGAAACATCAACGCTATTCCCTTAGTGCGGTGTTGCAGATTCAGAAAAAACGGCACTCGTGGCGCAATGACGAAGAAAAAGTGACCCAATCAGCCTTGTTGAGTTGGGTATGGCCGCCCATTTGCAAGGCGTTTTGGACGGCAGCCTGCCCACGCTCGCAGACGTCGGCAGCGCACGACGAAAATCCGGTGGATCTAGGTAATTTGGGGGGCACAAGCCAACCAAAGCTACCTCCATTCATTTTCCCGCTCGGCGGCGGCTTGAAGAGGGCTGCATAGATCTTGTTGAGCAGAGAGATGTTGTCTCATCTGAGCGCTTCAGCCCTATCCGTTTCAGTGAGTGGTGTTCTGCGATTCAACCATGGCGGGCATTCCTTGCAGGCGAAAGACCGCATCTGTCCTTCTTTAGTCGCATTTCCTCACTCCATTTGAAATCTGTGTTTTGCTGATCACGTCAAACGCGTGTCGGGAACGCGGGGTTCCTTTTGAAATCTTCCCGGTTCAGGCAACGGAATCCAAGTTGCAATCCGTATATAGTTCAGCACGCAGGAAGCGTGCATCGCTTTCAACCTGCCCCGCATTGGCCAAACCATGCATGCATTTAACGAATTGAACCGCTATGCATTTAGAATAGAATAGTGCAATTATCAGTAACAGTCGGGGAGTACCCCAATGGCGTATAAATTCAAGTCAGACCTCAAATATTCTGACGTAACTCCCAAGTCAGTGTGGATCAACCGCAGGAGCTTCATGACGAGAGCCGCAGGCGCGGCTGTCGCGGGATCTATAGCGGGCCCTGCAACTGCAGCAAAGATCAGTGGAACTGTCAAGAGCCAGTATTCAACCGACGAAGATCTGAATTCGCTAGAGGACATAACAACCTACAATAATTTCTACGAGTTTGGCACGCGCAAATCGGACCCGGCCAAGCACGCGCACAAGCTGACAACCTCCCCTTGGGAAGTGAAGATTGACGGAATGGTCGGAAAGCCTGGATCTTACTCGTTCGACGACATTGTCAAGGGCGTAACCATGGAGGAGCGAATCTATAGGTTGCGTTGCGTTGAGGCTTGGTCGATGGTCATTCCTTGGGTCGGGTTTCCGCTTGCTGTGCTGCTTGAGAGGATTGAACCGCAATCCGAGGCAAAGTACGTGGCCTTCGAGACGCTTGTGCGACCGTCGGAGATGCCCGGCCAGAGACGGGGTTTGCTGGAATGGCCTTACCGAGAAGGGTTGCGTCTTGACGAGGCGATGAATCCGTTAACGATTCTCGCCACGGGGCTTTATGGCGAGGATATGCCCAACCAGAATGGTGCACCGATTAGGTTGGTTGTTCCGTGGAAATATGGCTTCAAGTCGATCAAGTCCATCGTGCGTATCTCGCTCACTTCCGAGCAGCCGCCGACGACATGGAACATGCAGAATTCAAGGGAATACGGTTTCTATTCGAACGTGAATCCAGAAGTGGACCATCCGCGCTGGTCGCAGGCAAGCGAGCGACGCGTTGGCGACGGACTGTTTTCTCCAAGGCAGCCGACTCAAATGTTTAATGGCTACGCGGACGAAGTGGCAAGCCTGTATTCCGGAATGAATCTCGTCCAGAATTACTGACCATGAAACCTGCAAAGCGCATTAATGGGTGGCTGCGTCACATTCCAGTGTGGTCGTTATACGTGATATTGCCAATCCCGGGTGCTATCGCTTTCTGGCTCGCGATATCCGGGCAGGCTGGGCCAAACCCGGTACAGGCTCTTGAACACGAATATGGAGAGCTGGCGCTCCGGCTGATCATCTTGACCTTGCTCGTCACCCCGTTGCGGCAGTGGACAGGCGTTAGCTTGCTCAAGTTCAGGCGGGCACTTGGCCTGATGGCGTTTTTCTACGTCGTCGCACATCTTTCGGTCTGGCTCATACTGGATCGGCAACTGGTGTTGCTGGACATCTGGAAGGAGATAGTGAAGCGGCCCTACATTACGCTCGGGATGCTGGGCTTCGCCTCTATGGTGCCACTAGCCATCACCTCGAACGATCTATCCATTCGCAGGCTGGGAGCTGAACTCTGGACCAAGATCCACAGGCTCGCGTACCTTGCGGCGGCGGCGGGTGC
>OY729418.1:0-160000 GCA_963422275.1 Paracoccaceae bacterium | reverse complement strand
AGCGTCTGATTTGCAATCAGGAGGTCACCGGTTCGATCCCGGTACGCTCCACCAGGGGCTGGCTTGCCGGCCGCTGGCCATTTGACATCGTGAAGACAGCGAAACACGAGACGTTGCCAAGGCGTCGCTCAGTGCGAGCGGTGCCGTGACGGACGCGAGTCCGGCGAAGGCAACTGTCTTTCCAAGTCAAAGACACTGACCTGTCCGGGAGCGTTTCCCGGACAAGGGAAGCAACAGCTTTTGACGCCAGGAAAAGCCTTGCTTTTTCTGGATCGAATCAAGCGTGAAAAGGGCGTTTGGTGGATGCCTTGGCAGCAAGAGGCGATGAAGGACGTAATACCCTGCGATAAGCCACGGGGAGCCGGGAATAGGCTTCGATCCGTGGATTTCCGAATGGGGAAACCCACCTGCCATCGCGCTACTGACGGTGCAAGCCGTCATTGGCGCGATGGGATCAGGTATCGCGAACCTGAACACATAGGGTTTGCGAAGCGAACCCGGAGAACTGAAACATCTAAGTATCCGGAGGAAAGGACATCAACCGAGACTCCGCTAGTAGTGGCGAGCGAACGCGGACCAGCCGAGCTGGGAGAGCGACCGGAACCGGATTGGAAAACCGGGCCAGAGAGGGTGACAGCCCCGTACGGAGAGTTCAAGCAGACGTATCAAGTAGGGCGGGACACGTGAAATCCTGTCTGAAGATGGGGGGACCACCCTCCAAGGCTAAGTACTCCTTGCTGACCGATAGTGAACAAGTACCGTGAGGGAAAGGTGAAAAGCACCCCGACGAGGGGAGTGAAACAGTCCCTGAAACCGGACGCCTACAATCAGTCGGAGCCGGCGCAGGCCGGTGACGGCGTACCTTTTGTATAATGGGTCATCGACTTGGTCTTGCATGCGAGCTTAAGCCGTTAGGTGCAGGCGTAGCGAAAGCGAGTCTTAACAGGGCGAACAGTATGCAGGATCAGACCCGAAACCGAGTGATCTAGGCATGGCCAGGCTGAAGGCAAGGTAACACTTGCTGGAGGGCCGAACCCACATCTGTTGAAAAAGATCGGGATGAGCTGTGCCTAGGGGTGAAAGGCCAATCAAACTCGGAGATAGCTGGTTCTCCGCGAAATCTATTTAGGTAGAGCGTCGGACGAATGCCCTCGGGGGTAGAGCACTGGATGGGTAACGGGGCCCCACAGGCTTACTGATCCTAACCAAACTCCGAATACCGAGGAGCAATATCCGGCAGTCACACTGCGGGTGCTAAGGCCCGCAGTGGAGAGGGAAACAACCCAGACCGACAGCTAAGGCCCCCAATTCGTGGCTAAGTGGGAAAGCATGTGGGACGACCAAAACAGCCAGGAGGTTGGCTTAGAAGCAGCCATCCTTTAA
This sequence comes from Paracoccaceae bacterium, assembly GCA_963422275.1. Lineage (GTDB taxonomy): Bacteria > Pseudomonadota > Alphaproteobacteria > Rhodobacterales > Rhodobacteraceae. Next base: position 158,617 of record OY729418.1, on the reverse strand, counting down.
AGATAGCGTAATAGCTCACTGGTCTAGACAAGTTGTCCTGCGGCGAAGATGTAACGGGGCTCAAGCCACGAGCCGAAGCTTCGGGTCGCGCATGCGACGGTAGCGGAGCGTTCTGTGATTGCGGCGCGTCGATGCCGGCTTTCGGGTCGGCGGAAATGCGTTGCTGCTGTGAAGCCGCGCCGAAAGGCTCGGTGGAGCGATCAGAAGCGAGAATGATGACATGAGTAGCGACAAACAGGGTGAGAAACCCTGTCGCCGAAAGTCCAAGGGTTCCTGCTTAAAGCTAATCTGAGCAGGGTGAGCCGGCCCCTAAGGCGAGGCCGAAAGGCGTAGTCGATGGGAATCAGGTTAATATTCCTGAGCCAGGAGGATGTGACGGATCGCGAGGATTGTGCGGCCTTATCGGATTGGCCGTGCCGTTTAGCGGTTCCAGGAAATAGCCCTCCGCATGACCGTACCCCAAACCGACACAGGTGGACCGGTAGAGAATACCAAGGCGCTTGAGAGAACCACGTTGAAGGAACTCGGCAAAATGCCTCCGTAAGTTCGCGAGAAGGAGGCCCGGTCTGCAGGCAACTGCAGGCTGGGGGCACAGACCAGGGGTGGCGACTGTTTACTAAAAACACAGGGCTCTGCTAAGCCGCAAGGCGATGTATAGGGCCTGACGCCTGCCCGGTGCCGGAAGGTTAAGAGGAGGTGTGCGAGCACTGAATTGAAGCCCCGGTAAACGGCGGCCGTAACTATAACGGTCCTAAGGTAGCGAAATTCCTTGTCGGGTAAGTTCCGACCTGCACGAATGGCGTAACGACTTCCCCGCTGTCTCCAACGTGGACTCAGCGAAATTGAATTGCCTGTCAAGATGCAGGCTTCCCGCGGTTAGACGGATAGACCCCGTGAACCTTTACTACAACTTCGCATTGGCATTAGGCATGCGATGTGCAGGATAGGTGGTAGGCGTTGAAGCGGAGACGCCAGTCTCCGTGGAGTCACCCTTGAGATACCACTCCTTGCATTCCTGATGTCTAACCGCGGTCCGTTATCCGGACCCGGGACCGTGCGTGGCGGGTAGTTTGACTGGGGCGGTCGCCTCCCAAAGAGTAACGGAGGCGTGCGACGGTGGGCTCAGAGCGGTCGGAAATCGCTCGTCGAGTGCAATGGCAGAAGCCCGCCTGACTGCGAGACTGACAGGTCGAGCAGAGACGAAAGTCGGCCATAGTGATCCGGTGGTCCCGAGTGGAAGGGCCATCGCTCAACGGATAAAAGGTACTCCGGGGATAACAGGCTGATGGTGCCCAAGAGTTCATATCGACGGCACCGTTTGGCACCTCGATGTCGGCTCATCTCATCCTGGGGCTGAAGCAGGTCCCAAGGGTACGGCTGTTCGCCGTTTAAAGAGGTACGTGAGCTGGGTTTAGAACGTCGTGAGACAGTTCGGTCCCTATCTGCCGTGGGTGCAGGAGACTTGAGAGGAGCTGCCCCTAGTACGAGAGGACCGGGGTGGACGCACCACTGGTGGACCTGTTGTGGCGCCAGCCGCAGCGCAGGGTGGCTATGTGCGGAAGGGATAACCGCTGAAAGCATCTAAGCGGGAAGCCCACCTCGAAACAAGGTCTCCCTCGAGGGCTGTGGAAGACCACCACTTCGATAGGCCGGAAGTGCAAGCGCGGCAACGCGTTCAGCTGACCGGTACTAATTGCCCGATCGGCTTGATTCGATCCGGAAAAAGCTGGGCTTGGAACTGCGGATAAATCCGCGCGTGCTCTTTTCAGGTTTGGCGGTCATGGCACGAGTGAAACACCCGATCCCATCCCGAACTCGATGGTTAAGCACCGTAGCGCCGATGGTACTGCGTCTAAAGGCGTGGGAGAGTAGGTCGCCGCCAGACTTGAAAAGAGCACGCCGCTGTCTTCATGATTCCAGCATTGAACCGAACGCGCGGATTCGTGTCGCTCGGAGATTTGGCGCGGGGTGGAGCAGTCTGGAAGCTCGTCAGGCTCATAACCTGAAGGTCGCAGGTTCAAATCCTGCCCCCGCAACCACCGAGACCGACATTCCCGAGATGGGCATGTCGGTCTTTCCCTTTTCGGTTCCGATTTCCGTCCACTCCAGAATCCTGCCGAGCTCACCACGTAGCGTGACTTGGAGTTCGCCGCGCTTTTCGCCGGGCGTCAGAACGATCCCGTCGATCAATCCCCGGATCGCAGAAGCGGCCGCATCGCGCTCTTCTGGCTTGCCAAGGGCTTTGGCGAGACGTGCCACCTTGCGGCGATAGACGCCGGAGACGTTCGGGTGGATGTCCGGGAGTTCGAGAGGCGCGGTTGCAAGGCGATCGTTCAGCTCCGCCTTTCGAACTTCGAGCTTGTGCAGCCGTTCCTTGAGCACGGCGCTGCAGGCGCCATCTTGGATGGCGACGACGACGCCGTCGATTTTCTTCTCGATGTCTGCGAACTCCTTGCGTTCCGCCTCGCTTGAGGCACTGACTGCGCTCGCGGTTGAGCCGGTTGGTCTCCTCCGCCCACGCGCGCACCGCCGCGTCGGCAGCCTCGGGCGCCATCAGGTGGTCCTTGAGACCGACCAGGACGCGCTCCTCGAGTTCGGTGCGGCGAATACCCCAGCTGTTCGAGCAGTTGTCGTTCATGACGTGGTTGGAGCAGCCGTAGCGGTCCTGCCCGCGCATGGAATAGGGATCGCCGCAGACGCCGCATTCCAGGAGGCCCGAGAGCAAGTGGTGGGGCCGGTGGGTGCCGTTCAGGCGATTGGCGTGCGCACTGCGCGTGGCCTCGATGACGGTCGCGTATTTTGCGGTCAGTTCTTCCTGCCGGTCCTTCACCGCCTGCCAGAGCTCATCGTCGATGATGCGGAGCTCGGGAACCTCGGTGATTATCCACTTCTCGCGCGGATTGATCCGCGAAACCCGCTTGCCGGTCTCCGGGTTCTTGACGTAGCGCAGCTGGTTCCAGACCAGGCGCCCGATGTAGAGCTCATTGTTGATCAGCCCGGTGCCGCGCTTGACCTGGCCGCGGATGGTGGAGTCCGTCCAGAGCTTGCCCGAGGGGCAGGAGAATTTCTCGGCGTTGAGGCGCCTGGCGATCGTCCGTGGGCTGACGCCCGAGGCGAAGTCCTGGAATACGCGCCGCACGACGTTGGCTTCGGCATCGTTGATCGTGCGCTCACCCCGCACCGGCTCGCCGGCGGCATCGAAGGTCGTGACTACATTGTAGCCGTAGCACAGCCCGCCGCCGGAGCGGCCCTTCTCGACCCGGCCGCGCAACCCGCGGTGGGTCTTGGCCGCGAGGTCCTTCAGGAACAAGGCGTTCATCGTGCCCTTCAGGCCGACGTGGAGTTCGTTGATCTCGCCTTCGGACAAGGTGACGATCATTACGCGGGCGAACTGAAGGTGCTTGAACAACGCCGAGACGTCGGCTTGGTCCCTGCTCATCCGGTCCAGGGCTTCCGCCACGACGACGTCGAACGCGCTCGAGCGAGCATCCTCCAGCAGCGCCTGGATACCGAGGCGCAGGATCATGCTGTCGCCGGAGATGGCCGCATCGCGGTAGGTGTCCACGACCGTCCAGCCAGCCTGCTCCGCGTGCTCCCGGCAGATCCGGAACTGGTCCTTGATCGAGGCCGCACTCTGAAGGTCCGAGGAGTAGCGCGCGTAGAGGGCGGCGTGGATCATGTCATCGCTCCTGTCGGTCTCCTTGACCGGAGTATTGTCGTTGGCCGAAGCCTGTCGCTCGAACTGCTCGCGGGCGATCTGGCGCCCGAGCAGGTGCGCGATGGTCAGCACGGCGGACCGGACCCGGTCCTCCGCCGCGCCGTTGTCGTTGGCGGCGGGACGAATAGGGCAATGTCAAGGGTTTTAATCTTTAGTATCAACGAGTTAGAGGGACACATGGACATCTCTGCATCGCAGTGCAGCGCATTGCTGCGGGTGCCGCCGATCAAAAATGTTGGTGCCGGATTGCCGCAAACCATGCCGAGGGGCGCTTCTCCGGGGACAATCATCGTGGTGTCCGCCGATAGGCGTCTCGCCGGTGCGCGACACGAACCACCAGCACGACAAGCTCCTCGTCCCGGACTTCGTACACGACGCGGTAGTCCCCCACCCTGAGCCGCCGCAGACCCCGCAGGTCGCCCTTCAGCGCGGCACCGAGATGAGGGGTCTCGGCCAACCGGTCGATCGCGGCGACGATGCGCGTCCGGTCCGCCTTGGCCACCCGCCTCAGCTCCTTGGCTGAGCTCTCCTTAATCCGTATCGAGTAGTTCACGCCGGACTTGGTCCCAGTCCAGCACCGGATCCGTGGGATCGCGGAGCCGGTCGATGGCGGCGGAAAGATCGTCGAAGTCTTCGAGGTAGTGCTCGACGGCGAGGCGGATGACGTCCGCCCGGCTGCGCCTGAGCTGCGTTGCGGCCCTGTCCAGGGCCTCTACTACCGGGTCCGGCAATCGCGCGGTGACCTGCAGGGGCATGGCGGTTCCATGGTCATAAGAGTAAGTGACATTAATTTACATCACTCCAATTACCGGGTCAATCCAGCTTGGAAGCGAGACAGCCAGATTGACGGAACGTTGCCGACACTGCCTCCGCAGGTCCAGCAAGGTCCAATTTCCTATCCGCGATGCAGCGGTGTTCTCAGCCGAGTTCGGGCGCGGCGATGCGTAGCTTTCCTTGGGTGTCCGATTTTGGCTGTCGGATCACGACATCGATATCGCTGCCGAGCGTCATCAAGAAGCGGAAAAAATGCTCCAGCGAATACTCTCGAAAGTCGCCTCGAAGCAGACCGGACAGATCGGACCGTGACAAACCGAGCGCGCGTGCAGCCTCGGCCTAGGTAGTCCTTCGCTGCCGGATGATGGCATCAATGACGCTCACGAGCTCGGCCTTCAGAAGGTGCGTATCGGCTTCGGGAAAGCCGAGATCGGCGAATACGTTGCCGCTGCTGCGTTCGACGGAGTACTCGGATGTGTTCATCGTCCGGGCCGCTGACCGAAGGATCCGTCTCAGCCAGTCCTGCGTGACGGGCTCCAAGTTGCGCCGATTCTCAGTAGGAGCCGCCTGCCAGTCCGGCTTCTCGAAGTTCTCGGCCATATTGATTACGTGGTACCGCTGACCTCCGCACTTCATATCGACCCTGCCGTTGTTGCCGATAATCCACAGTGCGTGTGGCTGGAGCTTGACGACCTCACCGGTCGGGCCGCGAAGTTCGAGCGAAGCCAGCGGTTTCGCCTGTACACCGAACTCCTGCATCATCTTCTCGTGCATGAGCACCGGTTCACCCGAATGGGCCTTCCGACCGGCCGGCAACCATTTCGCGATCGCGGCGTAAAGCGCCTTCAAACGCTGTTCCCAATCATCGACGCGGCGCTGCACGTGCGTCGCGTCTACGGTGTCACTCGTGACCTCTTCGAGAACCGTCTTCATTGAACTGTTTCACCTTTCCGACTCATCCGAGTTCGGGCGGAACGGCCCCCGACGTCGGCTTCCACGTGCCTGCCGCCTTGGTTTGCCCGTTGTCGGTCGTAACCGAGGCAGGCAGGTGGCCAATATCACTTGCCACAGTTCGGGCATGACTACCGGCCTATCGCTTGGCCTCGGAGGGTCTTGGCGCATTTGCCACGCCCATTGAACCGCCCCGACTTTCCCGGAGGCAGTTACATTTGAGTCATGCAGCCATATTGAGGTTCTCGCTGTCGGCATAGTGATTTGCTTCGGCCTCAGCGGGCGGGATGTTACCGATAGGGCCGAGCAGGCGTTGATTATTGAACCAGTCCACCCATTCGAGGGTGGCGTATTCGACGGCCTCGAACGATCTCCACGGGCCGCGCCGGTGGATCGCCTCGTCCTTGTAGAGGCCGTTGATCGTTTCGGCCAACGCGTTGTCGTAACTGTCGCCGACACTGCCGACCGAAGGATCGATCCGGGCTTCGGCCAGGCGCTCGGGGCGGGGCTGATCGGGCTGTTCCTGATCGCGTTCTGGTATCGCGGCGCGCAGCTCGTCCGCCAGCGCCGCATCCGGGGCGCCGAGATGGTGACCGCCGGAGAGCTCCGGCGCCGGCTGCAATCGCCCCATGAACGGCTCCTGGCGCGCCTTCCGGGCGGCAGGCGGCTGCGCCCCTACTCCATCGCCGGCATCCCCTGGCCCGAACGCACCGAGACCCAGCACATCATCGTCTCGGGCACCACGGACTCGGGCAAGACCGTGCTGATCTCCGATCTCGTCTCGCAGATCCGTAGCAGGGGCGAACGCTGCGCGATCTACGACAAGATGGGCTCCTACACCCGGTCCTTCTTCGACAAGGACCGCGACGTGCTGATGAACCCGCGCGCCGCGCTGGTCGCCCTTCCTCGAAGCCTGCAATCCCCGCGACTTCGACATGATGGCTGCCGCGCTCATCCCGCAGCAGAAGGACACGGTGGACCCGTTCTGGGTGACCGCGGCGCGCCAGCTCTTCTCCAACGGGACCGGCGTGCTGCGCCACAAGGGCATCACCGAGAACCGGGTCCTGGTCGACCACCTGCTCAAGACCGACCTGACGGCGCTCGCGGAAGCGATGGAGGGCACGGGGGCGCAGTCCATCGTCGATCCCGACAACCCGAAGACCGCCATCTCGGTGCGCGCCATGCTGACCGCCAACCTCTCGGCGCTGGAGTTCCTGCCCGATACCGGCAAGCCGTTCTCGATCCGGGAGTGGATATCGGACGAGGAGCGCGACGGGTTCCTGTTCCTCACTTCCAGGGGCGACCAGCATGCGAGCCTGCGTGGCCTGATCTCGACCTGGCTGCAGATCGCGGTCAACGCCATGCTCTCGCTCGCGCAAGAACCGGACAGGCGCATCTGGGTGATCCTGGACGAGCTGCCGACGCTTCACCAGGTGTTCTCGCTCCAGCCGGGCCTCGCGGAATCGCGCCGGTTCGGCGGCTGCTTCGTGCTCGGCGTCCAGGTCGCCTCGGCGCTGCGCGATCTCTACGGTCGCAACGGCGCGGAGACGATCTCCGGGCTTTGCGGTACCCGCGTGGTGCTGGCCGCGCCGGACCGCGACACCGCGCAGTGGTCGGCCGACAGCCTCGGACGCAGCGAGGTCGAGGAGGTCGCCGAGGGCTTCTCCTACGGCGCCAACACCATCCGCGACGGGGTGAGCCTGACCCCGCGTCGCGAGATCAGGGCGCTGGCGCTGGCGTCGGAGATCATGCGCCTGCCCAACTTGGAGAGCTATCTCAAGTTCCCGGGCCCCTTCCCGGTGGCCTCCATCAGGCTCGAATACGTCTCCCGGCCGCGACCTCACCCTGTCGGCCCCGAAATCCGTCTCCCTGGCCGCGCTCGTGGGCGGCCACGCCCGCGTGGTCGACGCCCACGAGCGGGCGGTCGCGCGCACCCTCGACTGGTTCGAGAAGAACGTCGCCGAGACCCGGATGAAGGACCCCGAGACAGGCCGCATCGTGCGTACCGGCGACCAGAAGACGGTGATCGCCACCTTCCGCCACGACACCTCGCGCACCCTCGACCCGGCGCTCCACACCCATGCGGCGATCGCCAACATGGTCAGGGGCGGGGACGGCAAGTGGCGCTCGATGGCCAACGAGAAGCTCATCCTGTCGTCCGGCGACCGCACCGTCGGCGTCCAGGGCTATGCCGGCAGCGGCAAGACCACCATGCTGAGGCGCGCCTGCGCGCTGCTGGAGAAGAAGGGCTACGAGGTCCGGGGTCTCGCGCCCTCGGCATCGGCAACGAGACCCTGCAGCGCTTCCTCGCCCGCTACGCCGGCGTCGCCGAAGGGTACATGACGAAGAAGAGCGAAAGGGAGATGCGAAGCCACTTCGCGAAGAACACACTGGTCGTGGACGAGATCATGCGCCAGCGCGACTCCGCGCTGAAGCCCGACAACCTCGGGGGCGCCGCCGCGCGCTGGCTCTCGCCCGAGGAACGCTCCAACGCCGGGCTGATGGCCCCGAGCCACGGGCTGCGCGAGGCGATCAACGCGATCGTCCGCGAGCGGCTGGTGCACGGCCCCGCAATGACGGTCGAACGCCTCGTCTCGCGCGGCTACACCAGCACCGAGAAGACCCTCGCCGCGAACTACAGGCCGGGCGACACGGTCGCGTTCCACCGCCCCTACAAGCGTCTCGGGGTCGACAAGGGCGACGAGCTGCGCGTGGCGAGTTTCGATCATGCCACGCGCTCGGTGAACCTAGAGGGTGCGGACTGCCGGGCGGTTGCTTGGGAGCCCGGACGCCACGCGGCCCGCGCGGGCCGCGTGGAGGTCTACCGCGGCGAGGAGATCGAGCTCCGCGCCGGCGACCGCATCCGCTGGACCCGCAACGATGCCGGGCTCGGGCTGGTCAACAGCGGCACGGCCGAGGTCGCGGCGGTGCGCGACGGCCGGGTGACATTCCGACTCGAGGACGGGCGCTCGCTCGATCTCGCCCCCGGCGATCCGCAGCTCCGCCACGTCGACCGGGCCTGGGCCTCCACGGTCCACGCGTTCCATGGACGCACGGTCGATACCGTGATCGCCGCGATGGAGGCGAACCATCCCCATCTCACCACGCAGAAGTCGTTCTACGTCGAGATCTCCCGCGCGCAGGACAAAGCCGAGCTCGTCACCGACGACCGGGCAGCGGCGTTGGAAGCGGTTGAGCCGGACCGCGCGAAGGGGCAAGATGCCGGATTGGAGGCGGGCCGGCGCGCCGGACGCGAGAGCAGCGCGTCGGTACCGCGGGAGCGGGAAATGGAACGGACCCGGGCGCCGAAAAGCGTGGATCGGGATCTGGGGCTGTAGTGTCGCGCGGGACGGAAACCCGCATTGTCGCCCCGGGCGGTATCTGGTACCCTGTTCCCGGGGACGATTCAGAGACAGGGGGTTTGCGGTCGAGCGTGTCCAGTGCGAAGCAAGTACTTGCCATGTTGCGCAGCCGGGCCGCGGGCGATGAAGAGCAGTTCTTCACCATCGCGCTCCAGGTCGCGGCGGCCGAGGCGCGCCAGGGACATCGTAGCTTGGCGGAAGCGCTTCGGGAGGCCGTGGAGAAGGCGCGCACTCATTCCGGTGGAGGGCAGACCGTCGCTGTTCCGTTCGCAAGGCCACGCGGTGGCCTCGCCGAGCTTATAGAGCTGCGCAACCCCTCGCACCGTCTTGATGACGTCGTGCTGAACACCACGTTGCGAGGCCAGCTCGACGATCTGATCCGCGAACAGGCGCGCAGGGATTGGCTTCGAGAGCACGGGAAGACGCCGAGCCGGCGTCTCCTGTTCGTCGGGCCGCCGGGATCGGGGAAAACCATGACCGCCGAAGCGCTCGCCGGTGCCCTGAAACTGCCGTTGTTCGTCATTCGCCTGGAGGCGCTGATCACACGGTTCATGGGGGAGACGGCTGCCAAGTTGCGTCTCGCATTCGATGAAACGGCAAAACGCCGCGGGGTCTATCTCTTCGACGAATTCGACGCCGTCGGCGGTCATCGCAGCGCGTCCAACGACGTCGCCGAGATGCGCAGGGTCCTGAACTCGTTCCTGCAATTCATGGAAGAGCCGAACGCGACGGACAGCTTGATCGTTTGCGCGACCAACCACCCCGATCTACTCGATCGCGCACTGCTGCGACGGTTCGATCTCGTCCTTCCGTTCGAGATGCCGAACGACGACGAGACCCGCCGGATCATCAAGGCTTGTCTCCGACCGATGAAGTATCCGAATCTGGCCTGGAAACGGATCGTGGATGCGGGGCGTGGCCTGAGCCAGTCCGAGCTTTCGCGGGCGGCCGAGAAGGCCGTAAAGACCGCGATACTCGATGAGCGGGACCGTCTGACGACAATGGACGTTGTCGGCGCTCTCGATGAACGCCGGGAGATGCGCGAAGCCTTCACGGGCGCGCAAGGTTCGACCTGAGTCGTGGCCTCCCCTTACGATCTTCCGCACATTGACTTGTCGCGGCGGCTGCAGGTCGAGCCGTTTACATCGGCTGCTTCCAACCAGATCGGAGCGGGAACACCGCGCAGCCGCGAGGAGCATGGCGAGAAGCTGCGCGGCGAACTTGCCGCATCCTATCGGGCGTTCGATGCGGCAAGGCGCGAGGATCCTCGTCTGGACCCGCCCCAGGGCGCCTTTCTCGAAGTCGAGCTGAAGCGGGGATCGCGGGTCGATGTCATCGAACGAAGAAACGATGGTATCAGGCCGGGGGCGGCCAGGCTCGATACGAACGAGAAACGGATCGTCGGGCTGTATGTCCCCGATAAGTCGCGCGAGGTATTCGCGAAGATTCTCCGTGAATATCAGGAGGGCGAACTGACCCCGGGAGGCGAACCGCAGCGCAAGGCCTTCGTCGATCCCATCGAATCCATCCGTGCTGCTCGTCTTGAGACGTTCTGGACCGACGATGCTTCGAGGCTTCCGCCACCAGGCCGGCAAATGTGGTGGGAAGTCTGGTGCGTGCGCGCGTTGGAGGACGAGCTCGATTGGCTGGTCGCCAAGCTCGGAGCGCGCGCGGCAGATCGCGAGCAACGCCTGTATTTTCCCGAACATGCCGTGCTGCCGGTGCTGGCCGACAGGGCAACGATCGAGCTGATGCTGTTCGCGCGCCTTTCCATTGTCGAGCTGCGCAGGGCAAGCGACAGTCCGGCCTTCTTTCTGGACGATATCGGCCGGGACGAGCAACGGGACGTCTGCGAGGAGCTCTCTGAACGAACGGAATGGCCGGGCATCGATGTTCCGGCGGTCTGTCTTCTCGATACAGGGGTGAATCGCGCCCATATCCTGATCGAACCGGCGCTCGCCGAAGCGGATATGGCCGCGGTGAAGGCCGAATGGGGAGTCGCCGACTCCGCGCAGGGGCACGGCACGGGCATGGCGGGGCTTGCGCTGTTCGGAGACTTGACTCCGCATCTGACGGGTGCGGAGGTCCCGTCTCTGAGGCACCGTCTGGAGTCGGTGAAGATACTGCCGCCGAACGGATTCAATCCGACCGAAGAGCGTTTGTACGGCGCGTACACGAAGCAGGCCGTGGCATTGCCCGAAACCGAGCGTCCGGACCGTCGAAGGGTGTTTTGCCTGCCGGTGACCAATGAAGACCGGACCGGCAACCGGCCGACGACCTGGAGTGCCGCGATCGACCAGGAGGCTGCCGGCGTGACGGAGGTTGGCGAGCGGGTGCCTGCGAGATTGTTCGTGGTGTCGGCAGGGAATGCGCCGAACGAGATCACGATGGAGCGGATCGCGGACCCGAAAGCGCGCGAAAAAGTGCGCGAAATCGAGGATCCCGCGCAAGCCTGGAATGCCATAACGGTCGGCGGATACACCGATCTGATCAATGTCCAGGAACCGGAATTCGAGCATTTTTCGCCCTTCGCCAGGGCGGGCGACATCAGCCCCTATACGCGAACATCGACCCTGTGGCTCCAGGGCAAGGCCCCGTTCAAGCCGGATATCGTCATGGAAGCGGGCAACCGTGTGGTCTCGCCCGCGAAGACGGATGCGTACGACGCGGATTCGCTGGCGCTATTGTCGACCGGCCCGAACACCAATCTGCATCCGCTGGTGTCGTTTCGGGCGACGAGCGCGGCCACGGCGCAGGCTGCACGCCTTGCCGCGCGGTTGACGGCCGAGTTTCCGCACTGCTGGCCCGAAACCATACGGGCCTTGATGATCCACGGCGCGGATTGGACACCGCTGATGAAGGATGCCTTGACGGCGGCGGGCACCAAGAGCGCGGCCTGTCTCCTCCTGAGGCGCTACGGCCACGGTGTGCCGACGTTCGAGCGCGCCGCGGCCTCGGCGAGAAATCACCTGGCGATGATTTCCGAAGCGGAAATTCAACCGTACAGTCGAAGTGGAAATGGCATGAACGAATGCCACTTCTACTCGTTGCCCTGGCCCCGGACGGCTCTCGAAAGTCTGGGCGAACAGGACGTCACCCTGAAAATCACATTGTCGTATTTCGTCGAGCCCAACCCCGGTTCGTCCGCTGCATTCGATCCGTATCGCTATCAATCCTTTGGACTGCGCTTCGACCTGAAGCGGCGGTCGGAGACGGTTATCAATTTCGCGAAGCGGCTCAACAAGCAGGCGTGGGAGCAGCCGAAGGATCGTCCTTCTACAGATCCCGACGGCGACAGGTGGCTGTTCGGCGCACAATCGATGTCGGCGGGATCGCTGCACAGCGATGAATGGACGGGACCCGCAGTCAACCTTCTGTCACGCAACATCATCTGCATCAAACCGGTCGGGGGCTGGTGGAGGGAACGCGCGAAGGCCGATGTGCGAGGACAGAAAGCGCGCTATTCGCTCGTTCTCTCCCTGCGATCCGAGGACAGTGAAATCGATCTCCACACGCCTGTCTCGACCATGGTCGAGGCGGAGATCGGGGTCGAATCCATCGTGGTTCCGACAAGCTGAGCACCGTCTGGCAAGTCGCAATTTCCCGCCGCAGGGGAAAGCTGAACGAGTTGATGCCGGGATGGATTGTCGAGCGGCGACGATGTGCGGGTGGGGGAGCGTCTGAGGGCCCCCAGTGACGAAGAGATTCGGATTCTACCCGGAACCCCTGCGGATTGACGCTGGACCGGTGAGCGTCCGTCCGCTTGCGAACCTTGAGGCGATTGTGGAGTCCGTGTTCGCGGCGGACGAGGTCGAGGACGGCTGGATATGCGCGCCGCCTCGGCAGACGCGCGATGTCATGAGCGGCGAGGTGTGGACCGGGCCGTACAGCGCTCTCGTGTTCGGCTTGTCCAAGACGCATGTGATCGAGCACGCCGCGGCTACCGGTGAGGACCATCTGGATTTCCACGTGTGGTCCCTGTCGTTCTTCCTCGGCACGCGGTTGAGCACGACTGACGCAGGTTTCCTTGACGCAGCCACGGTCAAGCGTGGAAGCCTTGTGGACTTCGTCCTGCTCGGGCCGGGTTTGGAGGAGGCGGTGGCGCTGACCGATCGCTTCTGGACGAAAAATCTTGGCCAGCCGCGCAACGCAAAGCGGTTTGCATCAGCAATCCATGCCCTGTTCCTGGACCCGTATCGGCAGGCGTTGCAGTTCGAGGAGTTCATCTATCTCTACTCGGCGCTGGATGCGTGCTTCGCACTGACGAGGGCGACTAGCGGATCAAGTGGACGTTCGAACAATTGGGTGTGGAGACGCCGGCGTGGGCCAAGAGCACCGGCAGGCATGACACCGTGGTTTCGAGGCTTGGGAACAACGCACTGCACGAGGCCTTGTTCGTGGACGAGCCGCTCGGATTCGCCGTACAAGGGGCGGCGCCGGCGAGAACCTGCCGCTGGAGTTGACGGCTCTGGTGTGCCGATTGTTGGTGGCGCTGATCGGCGGAAACGACGTTCGATATCTCAAATCGCCGGTGAACACGCGGCAACGGCAGGGCCTTCGTCTGGCGCAGAGCTGTTTGAGGGAACGTCAGTCCCGCGGTCGAAGAACTCGTGCGGGGTGTCCATTGGAGGAGACCGAGGGAGCGGCGGTTATGCGTCTGGATCGGGCACGGTGGTCGAGATGAATTCGCGGATTTCCTGGACTTCGTTCTCGCGTCCCGCGGAAATCAGGTCGCGGGCGAGAGCTTGGGCGGCGAACAGCGATGCCCTGGGAGTCCCGCTCGATGCGTTGCCACTGCTCGGGGAGCACGCGGATGTGCTTGCCGAGGGTCTTGTCGGTCGAATTCGCCATTGCATGTCGCCGTTGTTGTTCCTGAGTCCTGCCACGAACATGGTTTGTCCGGGTCGAGTTTGCCACGAAAGCCGACACCGACCGGGCGGCAATGCCAGCTTGGCACGAACGGCGTGGCGGGCGCAAGAGGCGTGCGCCGGCGACGGGCTGCCATCATATGGGGCAGCCGTCGGTGCCACCGATCGGTGGCAGCTTTTCCCGGCATGCCAGGAGCGGACAGGAGTGGACGGAAGTGTGCAAGACCGGGGGCATAGTCGGCCACTCGCGGCCATGGGCAGCCACCGCGATGTCTGCATCAGCGATGCGTCGGGTGTGAGAACCAAACCGCCCCGGCGGTACGGGACGGCCGAATCGGCAGCATCGATGTTTGGTGAATCGACGCCGGCGGGTCGGAGCCGCCGCGGAGCGCGGCGCCGCAGGCGACGCGCGAAGCGAAGGCGGGTGGCGGTCGTGGTGTCCGACCAAAAAGGGGGACCGCGCCGCCGGTGTGGCGACGCGGTCCGTGGTGGCGATGCGGCTCAGACGACGACGCCCTTTGGCAGGAGGTTCAGCAGCTCGTCGTTGCGCCGGAACGGAGCGGCCCGCCCGTGTGCGTTCCAGTCGGGCTTGCACACCACCTGGTGCACGCCGTTGCGCTCGGCCCACTGTGCGGCGATGCGCCCGACGCCGGGTCCGCCGCCGTGCACGAGGATGATGTCGTCGTACTTCGCCTTGGCCTTGTCGAGGCGGTTGATGACGGCGCCTGCGTCGGTGACGTTCTTGCCGCCCGCGATGGCGACCAGCGTTCCCTCGGGCATGCGCGCGCGGGTCTCGCGGTCCTTCCTCGCCCGCATGAAGTCGCGGTCGCCGAGGTTCTGCGCGCGGTCGGTGACGAGTTCCAGCTCGCGGGACTTGATTTCCGTTCCGTCCTGCTCGCGCTGGAGGTCGCGCAGCTCGGGGCGCCGTACCTGGGCGTCGAAGGTGTTAACGAAGCCCCAGAGCAGGCTCTCGCGCTCGTCGGCGAGCTGGAAGCCATCGGGTCCGACACCCTCGGCGATGATGCGGAACGCTTCGCTGACCGCGTCCATCGCGTCGTTGGCGTCCCAGACCTCGCGCGGGTCGAACTCGTCGCGCTCGGGGGTTACGCCGAAGAGCTGCGCATTCTCGCAAACGGTCGCGGTGACTGACTGGGAATGAGTGTTGTCGATATCGAACATGGTGATCTCCTGATGAGTGAGAGAGATGAGCCTTGTGGCCCTGAAGCGCCGGGGCCTACGTCGGGAGGAGTGCCCAATTCCCCCCCCATTGCCGATTCTGGCAAGCGGAGCGCGCAGCGAGCTTGCGAGCGGAGGCGCGAGGGATACCCGCCCGAAGGGTCGAGACCGCGCAGCGGGCTCGGCAGGGCAGCCCGGTCGCGAAGCGACGCGCCCAACCTTCCCCTTGCATGGCGCACCGCCCGCCGAGCATTCGATGACGAAGGGATCCCACCGCCATCACGCTGCATCGGTGCGGTAGAGGTCCTCGTCGGAGGACGCGATGACGCTCTCCGCGGGGATGGTGTCGCGCAGCACGATGATGTCGTTGCCTACCGGTTCCTTGACGGCCTCATAGAACGCGGTCCAGGCGTCGTCCTTGTCCTTGTGCGCGGAGAGCATGTCACCGGAAACCGACAGCTCTGTCGCGAGGGCGTAGAACACCGTGGCGTCGACCGCGAGGACCTCGTAGCGCAGCGGGATGTCGGGGTCGCTCTGCCAGAGCGTGGCGCCGGTGTGGCGGTCGATCACGACGGTCTTGAGCTCGGGGTGTTCGCGGACCCTGCGTAGGGCCTCGTCCCAGGCGGCGCGCTTCTCGTCGATGCGCGGCGGCTGAGCTCGGTGAGCCAAGGCGCCTCGGCGATGCGAAGGAGGATGCGCGCCTCCTCGGCCGGGGTGACGAAATCGGGGGACTCGAAGCCGGCAGCAAAAGGGGGGACCGACGCCGATGAGACTGTGAAAGCATCAGCTTTTCACAGACGATTTTCCATTGTTCCTGACGGCGGTGTCCGTGTCCGGACCGGACCGGTCACCGCCAAGGAGCCAGATATTTGGCACCTGGGCTGCTTCACATGAGCCGACACGACATCTCCAGCCTGAAGCCGCGCTGAATGACGGGAAAACACGGCTCCCAGAGCAATATTGCGCGCCAATCATCCCAGTCTGCCGCTTTTGGAGGCAATGCTCCCTGAATGCCGCCATGCCCAACTCGTTCATCACCCGCTTGAAGTTGCCCCCCAGTGTCATCAGGCTGAACTCGCCAAGGCACTTTTCGTGTCCGCGCATCAGGAAATGGTCCATTCCCGCCCATCGCTTGATGGTGCCGAAAGGATGCCCGACGAGCGCAGCTCCTTGGCGCATCCAGGGGGCACCGGCGCTCATCTTCCTGCGATGCCGGTCGATCACCTCCTCATGCTCCCAGCGGTCCAATCGCCGCCTCGGCCGCGATTTTGTCAGGCATCGGTCCCTCAGCGAACAATCCCGGAAAACCGCTGTCGCCGAGCTGTATCTGAAATGCCGCTTGCCCTCCCTGATGCGGGGCGATCCCCTTCGGGTCAGCCACTGACCGGCCGGGCAAGCATGCGTGTCATTCCGGGCATCGCAACGGAAATCGTCGTCTCTGCAAAATCGCCTGACGTCGCCTTTGTCCCTTCGGGGCGGATGTCTCGGTATCGGGACGCATGCGTCCAAGCCCTTGTCTTCGCGGATCTTCAACCGCTTGCCGCTGAAGCAACCGGAATCCGCCAGACCGGTCAAGCGCTCGGCGCCCAGGGCTTCGTCATCATTGGCTCCAGCTGGCCGGCTTCATTGCCGTCTTGCACGACATCCTCCGCGACAATCAGCTTGCACCGGTCGTCCACCGCGATCTGGCAGTTGCAGCCGCCCACTGTCCTCGCGCATCAGGATCGACCTCCGATATCTGGCTCTCCCCGCTTGCCTGCAAGCTTTCCCGCAAAGACTGCTTGTGCCGTTCCACCAGAGCCTCGATCTTCGCCGCCAGTTCCGGATCCTCTCCGCGGTCCGCTCCATCCTCCGATCCCGCATCCGCCTCGTCCAGCTGCCTGTGACACTCGGCAATCTTTTCCTCCAGACGCTTCAGACCCGTTCCCGGATTTGCCTTCGCATGGATGCTGTCCGCATTCGCATTGGCCTTCGGAAAAGTCCCGTCGGCAGCCACCCGGCGGCCCTCCGGAAGCGACAGCTCCCGACATGGCAGAAGGAACTCCCGGTTGGCTGCCCGCAGCGCAGATGCATTGCTCTTGCGGAAATCCGCGATTGTCTTGCAGCTCGGCGTGGCACCCTGGCACAGCCAGATCACCTCCAGGTTCCGGCGCGTCTCCGCTTCCAGCCGGCGCGAACTGCGCACACGGTGTTGACAGCCATGCAGGCAAAGCTTCAGCAGCAGTCCCGGATCACAGGCCGGCTGGCCGGCCCCGCAGCGTTCTTCCGCGTGCCGGAAACCCAACGCCTCCAGATCCAGTGTGCCGACCAACAACGCATCGATCGCGCGCACCGGATTGTGTTCGGACACATCGTCGTCCATGCAGGGCGGAAGAAACATCAACTCGCTTCGGGACGGCACCTCCCGGCAACGTCGCTCCGGCATCGCGGCAACCCTTGTGGCTGCCCAGGTTGCCGGCGAGCATGGCACTTGCAGGCTGCGGAAAACCAGGGCGCGGGCGGACAAAGACTGCTTCATTCGCGCTCGTCAGCAACCCGGCTCGCCGACATCTCTGTCATCGGCTCAGAGGTCCGCCCCGTTCGGGATCATGGAAACACTTTCACAGTCTCCGAAGCACCGACCCCCGGGGGCTGGTGCACCATCCGGAGGGAACGGCCGCGAATGTCGCGACCCGACGCCTTCGGGTTAGCTTCTGCACAGCGAAGAGGAGCGGATCCGGGCTGACGCCGGGCATCGCGGGATCGGGAAGCGGCTTGCGCCGCATCATGTCGGTCACGTCAATGCGGTGGACGCCATCCCGGAACCGGCCTTCGAACCGGTCTCCGTTCAGGAGCGCTAGGAAAAGCTGAAAATCCGTTTCCTTGCCGTTGTGCGGCGTGGCCGTCATGAGCAGGAAATGCCGCGCGAGTCGCGAGAGCAGTTGTCCCAGGCGGGATCGCTTCGTGTACTGGATCTCGCCGCCGAAGAACGTCGCCGACATCTTGTGCGCTTCGTCGCAGAGCACCAGATCGTAGTCGCGAGCGGACAGCTTTGCCTGCACATCCTCGTTTCTCGCGAGCTTGTGGAGCCTGGCGATTGCGAAGTCGTTCTCCAGAAACCAGTTGCCGGTCCTGGCCGCCTCCAGCTTGTCGTTCGTCATGATCTCGAAGCTGAGGGCGAACCTACTATGGAACTCGTCCTGCCATTGTTCAACCAGGCTGCCGCGGCACACGATGAGGCATCGTCCCAGGTCGCCCCGAGCGGTCAATTCCTTGATGAGCAGACCGGCCATGATGGTCTTGCCCGCCCCTGGGTCGTCGGCCAAAAGGAAACGAAGCGGCTGCCTGGGCAGCATCGCTTCGTACACAGCTGAGATCTGGTGGGGCAGTGGCTCCACTAGCGAGGTGTGCACCGCAAGCATCGGATCGAACAAGTGGGCGAGACGGATACGGTGCGCCTCGGAGATCAAACGATAGAGCGCGCCATCGCCGTCGAAGCTCCATGGACGCCCTTGCGACACGAGTTCCACACGCGCCTCGTCGTCGCGGAATAGGACTTCCTCGGCGACCGTGCCGGCTGCCGACCGGTAGAGCAGGGTCAGCGTGTCAGCTCCGTGCCAAGTTACCTTGACCACTGTTATGGT
Source organism: Paracoccaceae bacterium (assembly GCA_963422275.1). Lineage (GTDB taxonomy): Bacteria > Pseudomonadota > Alphaproteobacteria > Rhodobacterales > Rhodobacteraceae. The sequence goes on along the minus strand of OY729418.1, from coordinate 140,145 downwards.
CTCCGCCGCGCGAACCCCGCAAACGGTACATTCGGGTTGAAGTTCTTACAGTTTCAAAGCAGTAGCGCTTCCTCTTTTCCTGGCGAGAGCATAACGAAGCGTAACGGCCTCGGAGCAAACCCTGCAGTCCAGAATCCGCCGAGGTTGTGCATGACCTGACTCGCGAACGCGCCGTCCCACGTTCCGTGCCGATCCTGCTTGCGCTGGTCCTTGACCCAGCGAGCTGCACCTTGCCACTCCGTTGCCTTCCGTCTTCCATGTCTGGATGGGGTTCGAATGGCACGGGGACAGCGCACTGTCGATCGAGACCCCAGGCTGATGGGGGGTCGATTCTGTCTGACCAGCGCGATCCAGACTGGATGGAGGGAGTTACTTGTCATGTCTTCGGCCGGTTCGCTCTCGTTTCGATCGTTGCGCATCTCCCCATCAGGGCGTCGAACGGCTCGCTGTGGTCGAGCAGCATGCCGTCGGCCACCATCTTTGCATAGTCGTCGGCGAGCGCCGCATGCGCGGCGCCTTCGGGAACGAGCTGCAGGTGTCCCGAGACCGCCGCCTCATAGTCGATCCGTACGCCGCGGGCGTCGTTCTCGGCGAAGAACATCGCCTTGTGGCGGGCGACCGATAGTGCGAGCGCGCGGCCGGCGAACGCCTTTACCGCGATCCCGACCTCGTCGAGGCGCGCAAGATCATGCCAGTGCCGCGACAGACGCTCCTGACGGCAGAAGACATGGATGGCGGTCGTTTTTTTCCAGAAGGTCCGCTCCGCCAGCATGACGGTGGGGTCGGCTTCGGGAAACGCGAGACCGGAAAGATAGGCAGCCGCGTCGCACACAACGGGCCGATTTGCGTGAGGCTCGCCCGTCGATCGAGCACCGAATTCGACTATGACTTCCGGGGCGACGAAACTGCTTGTCTCCAACAACGGTTCGTATACGACGTAGAGACGCTCCCCTTCCACTCTGCACCTCGCCAGGAATCCGGCGTCGGAGAGACCTTCTTCGACAACCGGGCAGGCCTCGTCCCGGACCCATTGTACGAGGCGGGCGCGGATGGCTCGCGTCCAGCGCTTCTCTTGGCTGCGCGTGGGCGGAAGCGCTTCGTCGCCGGCGCCGGAAACCAGATCCGGCGCAAACGCCCGAATATCGTAGGTAATGTCGACGTCTTCGGAGAATCGGCGGATCGCGCGCCACGCCTTCGACAGCGACGTGCCGCCCTTGAAGGTCAGGTGCTCGGCGAACGAAGCCTCGAAGAGGATGCCGAGCGCCGCGACGACCCAGAGATCCTTCTCCAGAAGATGCGCCTTGTGGCTGCTGTTCCGCTCCGCCACCTCGAGAGCGTCGCGCCTGTCGTCGGGCGAGAGATCCTGGAATCGCGTCTCAGCCATGCGCAAGGCGCGCGCTCACCGGCTCCGCCATCCAGAGGGGCATGACGGCCCGCGCGGCCACAAGCTCTTCCCGATCCGCCTCGGAGAGCGTCGGCAGGACCGCTTCGAGGCCGTCTTCGACCTCTTCCGCACCGAGCCATGCCAGGGCGCGAATGACGTCGCCCGCCTTTCGGTGCGGCGCCGCCAGCTTCCAGCGCGGCGCGTGACGCAGCTCGACGATGGACGAGCCGAAGTGCAGCCGTCGGTTGGGACCGGAGGTGAGGTAGACCACACGGACCGGATTCTGCGTGGTGAGGCGCAGGCGATTGGCCGCAGCGCCGCCGCACGGCACGATCGTTTCGCCCCACATCTGCGACAGCGCGGCGACCGCCTTGGCGACCCGGGGCGCTCGAACGCCGAAGCGGGTCTCGATCGGGCGCATGTAGACGCCCTGGCAGATCCGCATGAGGTGGCCCGAGCGTGCGAGGCGCGACAACGCCTGGTCGACGGCCGCCCGGTTGCCGAGGTGCAGCAGGGCGGCCGGACACAGCGGCGTAGCCTCCGGAAGCGCCGTGGCGTGCTCCATGATGCGACGGGAAAGGCCGCGCATGGTCTTGTCTCCAGCTCAATCTGTCAGAAATCTAGCGACAAGACTATCGTGATTCAACGCCGGAGAAAAGAAAATCCGCCAGCATGGGGGTGGACACGAAAGCTGCGCCGCGTGCGTTGTGGCGTCGCCCGGGACAACCGGGAAGGGTCCTCCCGCCTACTCGGAACCTAGCTTCGAATCGGTTTGCGGCGGTGGCGCGTTCGGAGACGGCGAAGGACTGACGGCCGACTCGGGCACCAATGACGAAACGAACTGCAGAATTTCGTCGACCTCATCCGTACGGCCGTCTGCAATGAGGTCGCACCGGAGGACCTGGGCGGCGAACAACGCGGCCTTCGCGACCTAGATATCGAGCTCGGTGCGCGGCCATTTGCGCCGGTCGAGGGCCTCCATGACGAGTTCGACCACGAGCCGGTTGGCCGAAATATCTCGATCCTTGGCGGTTTTTTCGATCCGTTCCCATTGCTCGGGTGTAACCCGGATGGCCCTCGTAAACGTATCCGCCATCGCTTTCTCGAATTTTCTTGCCCAACTTCGCTCACCGTACGGTGACAGCTTCGCCGGAATTCGTAGCGATCGGTGCATCGACAGACTTGGCTCGGTGCGATTGGGGCGACCCAAGACGCCTTCGGTGTCGTAGTCAGATTGAGCGCCGTCACCAGCGAGCGCAACCGGGCGCGCAGTCAGATTGAGTGCTCCGCGCTACCGATCGCTGACAACTTTTCCCGGCAAGCGCCTGTCGCCTCATGTCGTTGAAAACGCAGGGGATATATAACAGGCGCGCGCTTGGTGTTGAGGGCACCCTGGGTGCGTGTGGTGTGACAACCAGACGCCGACCGGCGTCCTGATCCCGCCTCCTGACCGCTCAAGCTGTCGGGCGATGAAAGCCTTTGTGCGACCGGCAGTTAGCCCGAGCGGCGCTTGAGCGGCAGCGCCCGCCGCGCACTTGCGGAGACAGTCCCCGAACCGCCGCGCGGCTTCCGGACGGCACTATAGGAAGCACGAGGCGCGCGATCAATTCGCGGCGGCTCGCGTGCACGGGCTTCGTCAACCATTCCGCGTGCGCTGTCGGCGGCGGTGCGGCTCAGTCCGTCATCGTAGAGCAGCATGAACGGCTGCACGTATTCGCTCACGGCTGAGCCGAGCAGTGACGGGGCTGCTGTTCACCACGGGCGTCACAATGCCGGACGCCTTCGACGGTTGAACCGGCGACGGTAGGAGGACACGGGCGCGAATGGACCTTTGCGGTTGTAGTCCTTTACGGTATCCGTAATGGAGGTTAACCCCAATATTGGATAAGGTCATGTCGCGTTTGCGATGCTCCGAATGACGTCTGGGATGACGACATCGCCCATTTTGATCTTCGGCTGTGCCAAAACGCAGGCAGCAATGCAGGACAGGATGTGAACGAAGGCATTGATCGGAGATCGATGCCGCGTGTGTTCCAGACCCATGCTCGATTTCAGCTTGCCGGACAGGGTCTCGATGATGAACCGTTTTCGCACAGCAGGACTTTATCGGGGATCGGCAGCAGACAGTTCTTCCTGTTGCGTCGGATGCCGGTGATCGGATGCAGACCGCGCTGCCACAGACGCTGGAAGAGAGGCTTCGAGATGCAGCCTTCGTCAGCAAATGCCTTGCCTTCCAGCGGTTTGCGGTCATCGGCATTTCCGGTTGTGATCCTGACGGCCGTGACCTGGCCCTTGTCGTTGACGATCAGATGCAGCTTGAAACCAAGGAACCAGCCCAGGGTGCTGCGACCCCGCTTGGCCAGTCCTTTGAAAACCCTGTTCCGGCTGATCCGGGCATTGTGGCAGACCGCCAGCTTGGTGCTGTCGGCAAAATGGATTCCGGCTTTCTCACCACGAAAGCAGTGCAACAACACACAGAACGGCACGAGCAGGCGTGGCATCAGTGTGGCGAACCGGCCATGGCTCGGCAGATCGCCAAGGCAGTCCCGAAATTCCCGTTCCACGCCATGGAACCGGAAATGCTTGAAATCCTTGCAAGACGAGACGTGGAACAGCGCCATGATGAATGGCATTTCGCTGAGCGAGAGTTTGCCAGACCGCAGGCGCTGGCGGCCTGTGTCGATCAAGCGATGCTGTTGCCAATCTTCAAGGGTTTTGGCAAAATCATCGATACAGCAGAACAAAGCGGTGATGGAGGTTTTCATGAGGGGCGATCCCATCCGTTGTTTGTTGATTGCTGATTGCGGACAATGAATCAGGCCTCGCCCGATTTGAGAGCCCCCCCCCCTCAACCCGCTTAAACAGAATCGGGGTAGGTTACAGTCGGCGTACATGATACGAAGCTTCGGAGACTGGGAAACGAGACGCTTCTTCGAGGGTCGCCGCGTTGCGGCATTTCAGAACTTCGCCAGTCAGGCGGCGCGTCTGTTTCCGTTGGACGGACGATGGGCCTCGTGATGTGGAGATCGTCGATTATCACTGAAGGCATCAGACATGAACGCGAAGAACGGTATGAGGGCGGTGCATCCGGGCGAGATTCTACGCGACGAACTCGATGAACTCGGGCTGTCGGCCAATGCGCTGTCGAAGGCGCTGGGCGTGCCGGTGAACCGGGTGACGATGATCCTGAACGGCCAGCGCGGTGTGAGCGCGGACACGGCACTTCGGCTTGCACGGTATTTCGGGACGACGCCGCAACTCTGGATGAACCTGCAGAAGACCTGGGAGCTTCGCCGAGCCGAGATCGAAGCGGGCCACGAGATTGCCCAGCGCGTGACGCCCCGGCAGTCAGCGGCGTAGGAAAGCGGCTTCCGATGACCGTCCCTGATTTCCATTCGCTGATGCTCCCCGTCCTCAAGGCATTGTCGGACGGGAGCGATGTTCAGGTCGCGGAAGTGTGCGCGCGCGTCGCCGCCGCCGAAGGGCTGACGCCCGATGACCTGTTGGAAAGGACCCGGGGCGGCTACACGACCAAACTGAAGGATCGGGTGAGTTGGAGCATCACCCACTTTCTATACGCCGGTCTGGTCGAACGGGTGCGTCGCGCCGTCTATCGGATAACTTCCGACGGCAAGCAACTGCTGTCTCAAGACCCGACCCGTATCGACCTGAAGCTGCTGCTTCGGTATCCGGCCTATGTCGAATGGAAGAATCGGACGCATCGGAAATCGCCGCGTATCGAGTGCCCGGAGCAGCAAGACACCGAGTCCGGGAAGACGCCCGAGGAGACCCTGGACCGTGCCGCGGGGGAATTGCGTGCCGTCCTGGAAGCCGAGGTGCTGGCTCGGGTTCGCAATGCCGAGCCGGCGTTTCTTGAACGGGCGGTTGTCGATCTTCTGATCGCGATGGGCTACGGCGGCGGCGATGCCGCGATGGGCCATGTGACGGGACGTTCTGGCGATGGTGGTATCGACGGCACGATCCGGGAGGATGCGCTCGGCTTGGACGAGGTTTACGTGCAGGCGAAGAAGTACGCCCATGGCAATACCGTCGGGGAGGGAGATCTGCGCAACTTTGCGGGCGCGATCGACGCCGCAGGCACGACCAAGGGCGTGTTCGTCACCACCGCTGAATTTACGCGCGCCGCCAAGGATTACGTGGCGCGGAGTCCCAAACGGATCGTCCTGATCGACGGTGAAGAACTGGCGCGCCTCATGGTTCGGCATGGGGTTGGGGTGCGAACGCGCGTCCGTCACGAGATCAAGCGGATCGACGAGGACTATTTCGACCCAGAAGCGTTGTAAACCGTGCGCCTGTCGTGGAACGAGGTTCCCGCCCGCGCCGCCGCCTTCGCGGAGGATTGGAAAGACGCGGCGTACGAGAAGGGCGAGACGCAGAGTTTCTACAACGCCTTCTTCGATGTGTTCGGGGTCCGGCGACAAAGCGTTGCGCGCTACGAGCAGCATGTCACGAAGCTGGACAACCGCTCCGGATTCATCGACCTGTTCTGGCCGAAGGTATTGCTCGTCGAACAGAAGAGCGCCGGGCACGATCTCCGCAAAGCGTACGAACAGGCCGGGGAGTATTTCGACGCGCTGCCGGAACGAGAGCGCCCACGCTTCATCCTGGTGAGCGACTTCCAGACCTTCGAGCTTCACGATCTGCACGAGCGGGAAGCCGTCGCCTTCCCGCTTGCGGACCTGCCGGCGCATGTCGAGTCGTTCGGCTTCATCCTCGGGGTGCAGCGCAGGACCTTCCGCGACCAGGACCCGGCGAACATCGAAGCTGCCGAGCTGGTCGGGCGGCTACACGATGCGCTCGCCGATGCCGGGCACCGGGGGCACGATCTGGAACGTTTCCTCGTGCGGATGGTGTTCTGCATGTTCGCCGACGACACCGGGGTGTTCGAGCCGCGCGATATCTTCCTCGACTTCATCGAGACGCGCACCAGCGAGGACGGGGCGGATCTTGGTCCGTGGCTCGCGCAACTGTTCGAGGTGCTCGATACGCCGGAGGATGAACGCGCGGCGACGCTCGACGAGGACCTCGCGCGGTGCCCCTAAGTCAACGGCGACCTGTTCGAGGGGCATCTGCGGACGTTCTCGTTCGACGCGGTGATGCGCGGGACGTTGCTCGATGCCTGCCGCTTCGACTGGTCGAACATCTCGCCCGCGATATTCGGCGCGCTGTTCCAGTCGGTCATGGACCCGGCGGAACGCCGGGCGCAGGGGGCGCACTACACGACCGAGAAAAACATCCTCAAGGTGATCAAGCCGCTGTTCATGGACGACCTGCACGTCGAGTTCGAGCAGGTGCGCAAGCGTTGGGGCTGGGGCCACCTCGCGGCACTCCGGCAGTTCCAGGCTCGGTGGTGAGCGACTCGCCCGGCAGCGGCAGGCCGCAGGGATGCAGCGTCCCGGCCTTCTCCAGCCGCGCCACCGCGGCCTCGGCCTCGCCGATGGCCATCGATCCCGGTTTCCATGAAAGCGCCGCAGCGAGCAGGTCGGTCTTCGCGAACACCACCTCGCGCTCGGACAGGTGTTCCACCGCCCAGGTCACCGCTTCGGCTGCCGGGGACCGCGGGGCGAAATCGAACAGGTCCGCTTGGCGGCCCGGCACCCCGTCCTCCTTTCCCGCCTCGTGGCTCCGTTCCATCGCGTCCGCTGTAACCGCCTTCGCGTCGAAGCCGGGTTCCGCAGCCTGATGCTGCCATATCTCCTGGAGTTCTGTGCGGTCCACGTCGCGCCTGGTCGCCCGGGTCATCAGCGCCGCGTGCTGCGTCAGCCGCTGGTTGTCCGCCGGCGTCCCCAGCCCGCACCCTTCCATCGCCGCCTCGATCTCCGCCCGCCGCGTCGAGAACGCCTCGATTACCTGCCGAGACACGCCGGCAATCTCGAACCGCCCGTCGGCATGGGTCTTCTCCAGGCGATAGCCGAGCTTCGCCATCTCCCGCACCAGCTCGCTGCGGTAGAGCGCGCCGATCAGCATCTTCGAGCCGTACAGCTTCTCGTTGGCCATGGTGCGCCACTTGCCGTCTGCGCCCTGCACCATGTTAGCGATCACCGAATGGGTGTGGAACTGCGGGTCGAGATTGCGTGAGGTCTCGCGGCCGAGGGCGTCGACCATCGCGCCGGTCGGCGCGACCGCGAACGTGCCCAAGGTGGCGGAGGCGAGATCGTAGTCGGACCGGTCGAAGAACATGCGGGCGTGTTGCACGCAGTCGACGCCGAGACCGTGGTCCGCAACTGCGGCTTTGCCGACCGGCGAGTGGATCAGGCAATGCAGGTCGTAGTAGTGCCGCGACACGCGCTGTCCCTCCTGTCGCAGGACGCCGCGCCGTTCGTACCAGCGGCGCAGACCATGGGCGATCACGACCTTGTCCCAGAAGGTGCGGGTGGCTTTGATGGTGGTCACGCCGCCGACCGTCAGGTCGATCCCTGCGGCTTCCTGGCCGATGTAGGGTTGGATCGCCATGGAACGGCTGGGATCGAGAGCCGACTTTGCGCCGGATTCGATCCGGACGGTCGGTCGCACATAGACACCGTCACTCGGTTCGACCTCGGGATATCGGACGAGCAAGGTCTGACCGTCCGGGCCGGCTCCGTCGATCTCGACACGCCCGGCACCGCCGGTGTCATCGGCGAGTTGCGCACCGAGAAACTCCCGGAGCGGACCGGTGATGTAGGCTCGGCAGGCATCCCGGATCGCGTCGAGCCTGGCCCGGCATTTCCTGTTCGACAGGCCCGCCAGTTCCTCGACCGACGCCGGCTGGTCGAGGTCGTCCCGGAATACGGTGATGTCGATGTCCTCGGAAAAGCGCTGGATCAGGCCATGGGCCTTCGACAGCGACGTGCCACCCTTGAAGAGGAGGCGAGGCCCTCCGGCGGGCCGCTCACGATAGAGCGCATTCAGCGTCCAGCAGACCCAGAAGTCCTTTTCGATATTGCCGACCGGGGCGCCGAGCCGGTTGGCGGCCGCGAGAAACAGGTCGAGCCGGTCCCGCAGGGGCGCGGCGATGACCTGCCTGTAGGCGGCGGTCGTCATTGCGGCACCTCGTCCGCGTCGGCGGAGCCGAGCAACCCGCGCAGAAACTCCTGCATCCAGATCGGCAGGGCGGAGAGACCGGCGCGCAGGTCGTCGCGGATCGCCTGCCCGTGCCGGGGGTCCGCGAGCAGGCGGCACAACACCGCCCGGACACGCCGGCGTTCGCTGTCCCGGGACAGCATGTCCTGCATCCAGTGCAACGCCTGGACGACGCGCATGGCGGGCCGGCCGGCCCAATGGAGGCGGCTCGGCGCGGCAAGCCTGAAGCGGATTTCCTGACTGCCGATCCGGATTGGCTTCAGCCGCGCATCGGTCAGCACCTCGATGCGTGCCGGCACGGCGGTGGTGAGACCGAGATCGTTGGCGGCGGTCATGCCGTCAACGAGGATGCGCGCCCGATCGCGGCGGGCGACGGCGCGGATGACGGCGCGATAGTCGGGTACGACCTCGCGGCCGGTCAGCCCGTTCTTGCACGGCTGATCGTAGAGGCCCCGATCGATGCGGCGCAGATCGCCCGCGGCGACGAGGCGCTGCAGGGTCTTGTCGACCGCGGCGCGGTTACCGAGGTCGGCAAAATCGCCCGGCGTCCAGACCTCGTCCGGGCGGGCCGCGACCCGGGCGAGCAGCCGGGAGCGAAGGCTGATGTCTTGCGCCAAGGTCATCATGTCTCAAACATGGCACATTCTTCGGACATTGCAATGAGTATCCGAAAAATACTGCAATCTTCGGACAAGGAGAGGCGCGGTCGAGAGGCTCACGAGCGGCCGGCTGAACGGCGAGCCGACAACGAGCCAGGGTGACGGCTGTTGCACGCCCGAATCGGACGGCCTACGCAGCGACGCTCTTGAGATGTTCTTCTCCGCCCATCAGCGCGTCGATCTTGTCGGCGATGCGCTGCGCCGGCTCGCGGAGCTGGGCCAGGGTCTAGTCGGCGGCGTAGCCCTCGGTCACGTCGTTGGGCCGGGCGTGGTTGATCAGCCGCTTGGTCAGCGTCGACGGCAGCATGAGGTCGCGCGTGGTTCCATCTCGTTGTCCTCTGCAGGCATCCATCGCCAAGAGCATGCCTCGCAGCCGCCAGCGCCAGAACATGCCTGCGATTCGCGAATTGAGCCTTTCTAATTCACAGATTTTGCGCACCCTTTCAGGCTGGGCTGTCGTGAACCGAGCCTGTCGTCTCGGCCATTCGGCTTCCATTCCTTGCGCGTGATTGGCCAGCCCTGAAGGGCTGACTGTTTTTTCCTGTTTGGGGGCCTGCGGCCCCGTCCTCCGTCAAGACCAAGCCCTTCACATGTGCTGCGGGCGCAGCCAGCGGTCTCTCCGTCCTTCCGCACCTTGTTTGTGCAGGACGGGTGATCCCCTCCGCTGGCAACGGACTTGACGGTCTCCCCCTGCTCATTGGCGCGGGCCTGGTCCGGTTGCATGCGCAACCGACTGATCCATGAAAGGAAAAGCCAATGAAACAAGATGTTTATCAAAAAGTGACTGACAAGATTGTTCCCAATTTGGAGCAAGGCGAGCTGACTTGGCTCAAGCCTTGGTCATCGGAAAACATGGACGGGCGGACAATCAAACCGCTGCGTCATGACGGATGCCCTATAGCGGCATCAATGTGCTGATGCCATGGGGGCGCAGCCATTGAGGGTGGCTATCTTTCGCCGTTCTGGATGACCTGTCGCCAAGCCAAGGAATGCGGCGCGCATGTTCGCAAGGGCGAGCGCGGCAATCTGGTGGTTTGTGCCAACACCATCACCACGACCGAGGAGCAGGACGACGGCAGCGAGGAAGAGCGTACGATCCCTTTCCTGAAGGGATTGTTCAACGTGGAGCAGATCGAAGGACTGCCCGAACATTTCCATGCCAAGCCCGGTCCCGTGATTGATCTCGCCGAGCGGATCGAACATGCGGAGGCATTCTTTGCGGCCAGCGGTGCTGATGTTCGCCATGGTGGCAATCGCGCCTTCTATTGCGGTGGCAGCGATCATGTGCAGATGCCCCACTTTGAGGCCTTTCACAGTCCCGAGGCCTGTTATGCAACCTTGGCGCACGAGCTTGGCGCGGCATTCCTTTGTGCCGATTTGGCTCTGACGCCGGAGCCTGGCGAAGATCACGCCGCTTGCATTCAAGGCTGGCTCAAGGTCTTGAAAGACGATAAGCGCGCGGCAGATTTCCTGCAGGGTTTGCAGCCGGTCGTTGAGGAAGAGCCGCGACAGGCCGTGGCGTGATAAAAAATCGAGGCCAAGCCCATCAGGCTTGGCCGCAATCGGTCTGATGCAGACCATTCAGATGTGCCGTATCCTCGACCTTTTGCTTGCACCAAGATCGATGTGGCACACAAGACAGTCAATGGATACTCTGCAAGAGGAAAACAGAGCATCTGTAAATGCTCTTTTTGACATTTACGGATAATTGATATACGATCTTTATTGGATAAAGAGTGTGGAAAGACACCCATGAGCAGCGTCAAGGACACAGCCAGGAGACAATATGCCCGCGCACTGAACAGTGCCGCAAGCCAGGTTGCCGGCCTCAAAGCGCCGCGCGAGGGCTGGATCAGCACCATGCGCAAAGCGCTGGGCATGTCCGCGCCCGAGCTTGCCAAGCGCTTGGGTGTCACCAAACCGGCAATCTATCAGGCCGAACGCAAAGAGCGTGGCGGTGGCGTCACGCTCGGCCATATGGAACGCCTGGCCGAGGCGATGGGCGGCAAATTCGTCTATGCCATCGTGCCCGATGGCCAGATCGAAGACATCCTGCGCGACCAGGCTCGCGCCAAGGCCGAGGCCGTCGTGCGGCGGGCAAGCGCGCATATGGCCTTGGAAAAGCAATCGCTTTCCGCTGAACGGATGCGGGAGGAGATCGACCGCCTGGCCGACCAGCTTCTTCGTGAACGCCCCTCGGACTTCTGGGAGACGTCATGAAGCTTGCAGAACCCGAAGGCGCAACCCCGCTTGATCCCGATGAAATCAACGGCCTGAAATTCGATCACATCACAACGCGCGGTGAGTTGGACGAGTTGGAGCAGGCCAACATCACCGAAGGTCTGCGATGGCTGTCACGCCGACGCCGCGGCGATATTCTCGCTGACGACTTCGTGCGCACGCTGCACAAGCGCCTGTTCGGCGAGGTCTGGGATTGGGCCGGAACCTATCGTCTGCGCGAAAAGAACATCGGCATCGAGCCGTTTCAGATTGGCATGCAACTGCGCATCCTTCTGGACGATGCGCGCTTTTGGGCTGAGAACGACACCTTCGATCCGCTTGAAGCGGGCGCACGGTTTCATTATCGCATGGTGCAAATCCACCCTTTTCCGAACGGCAATGGACGGCACGCGCGGATCGCCACCGACATCTATCTGTCGGATTGCTTCGACCACCCGCCGGTCGAATGGGCGAGCGGTTTTGACCTTCAGGCCGATAACGCCAGACGTGAAGCCTATATCTCGGCCTTGCGCTCTGCCGATGCAGGCGACTTTGCCCCCTTGCTGAGATTTGTCGAGAGCAACGGCAACGCTGGCTGACTCTGCCAGTGCCCCAGTGCTTGCGGTTTTGCTGATTTGAACAAACCTGCATCCTTTCAGTTGGTGGGCTAGGGAACCTCTGAATGCAGCCTGATTTTGGGCGTGGCATTGCGCATCCGGTGCGCGCCCGCTGTCTTGCGCCACAGCTTTCTTTTGGGGGATCACGGCATGCAGCGCCTTCGGCAATTGACCTTTGCCAGCCTTGAACAGGACGGCAAGACGCGCCGCGACATCTTTTCCGGAGCGGATGGACGGCCTGATCCCCTAGGAGCGCCTGGAGGCTCGCATTGCGCCGGCGTGTCCGAAGGGCGGCGGCAAGGGGCGACAGCCGCATTCGCTGCTGGCGATGCTGCGCATGCACTGCGTGCAGCTGTTCTGCAATCCGGCGATCTGGAGATACACCGGACGAGGAAGGGGAACCGGCGGCATTTCGGGATGAAGCCGCGCATCGGCACCGACCTGACGCCTTCGGGTCGGCTTCCGCACGGCGAGGAGGAACGGATCTGGACTGATGCCGGGTATCGCGGGATGGGGAAGCGGGTGTTCTGCTATGACAAGGTTCGCTGCCGGGTGCTGGAGAGGAACGTGCAGAGGCTTGTGCCGCTTTTGGGATTCTCGAACCTGATGATTGCCCAGCCGCACTTGTCGTGACAGGGGAGAAGAGTGTCTGGAATTTGCCGGACCGGTCCTGCGGGGGCTGAAACGGTGGCGGTTCAGCCCCGAAAACGCGCATTTGGGGCTTCCGGATCGCGGGAAACCGACCGGTACAGCTGGGAACAGCAATTCCCGCAGTCAAAATCACCGCAAAAAAATCAGAGATTCCCTAGCTTTATATCCGTCTCAAGTGAACTTGGCGTGCAGCCTCTTTGCCGCCGACAAGATCGGCGGAAGTGCAGTATCTGAGCTCGAGCTTCGACGGCCGGTGTGCGGTCGCACCCTTTCCACCCTCGCTCAACAAGCTGCGCTGGGTTGTGTCCGCCATCACAATATCGCGTCACTCCGAATAAAGCGGGGGTTCTGGAGGTAAAGAAACATAGTGGTTTCTGATTTATTTGAAACAGTCCGGTCGACGAGGTCGAACTTGGCCGCTCCAATCCGTGAACAAGCAAGTTTTCCTCGCGCTCGGAGCGGGCAACGATGACGAGAGCGACCGGCAGGATGGCGCTTTTGAGCTAGCTCAAGGTCGCCTTCATTGTGGATGGTTTCCATGGCGGCGAGCGACGTTCGAGACATTCAGCTGCGAACTTGGTCAGCATCGGGCCGGAAGCGGGAAAGGGCAGGAGATCGCCGCTAACCTTCTCGCGCCAGTTCGGCGGGACATGGATCTCCTCGCCGCCGTTGACCATGCGCCCGCCTTGTCGCGTGCTTCCAGCAGTCGGCGAGGAACGCTGGAGCAAACGCCCGCATATTGGCACAGGCGGTCAGCAACCGCGCCGCGTGCCGTCTGTCCTCCGCAGAATCCAGGTGCTGCTCTCCAATTGCCTCCAACCGAAGCGAATTTCCGTGCACCGACAGCGAAGGAATCAGGGAGGGGCGTTCGGTTTGCACCGCAACGATGTCTCAATCGACCCGGGTCTTGCAGACACAAGCCCTCGGCGTCGCGCCGAGACGCCGAGCCGCCACCTTCCATAGTGGCCCATGGCCCGCCTCTGGACCCGCGATCGCGTGCGCGATCTCATGCAGCACGGTGTCCCGGATCTGTGCGTCGTCGTCATCCAAGGCATGAGCACGGGTGATTCGGATCACGCGCTCCCTGAAATTGCAGTCGCCGAGGCGTCGTCTGGACTCGACGAAGGCGAGGGTCCAGTCCGCGAGCCCATGCTCGTCCATCAGTTGTCGGGCTTCGGTGGCGATGGCGTTCAGCCGTTCCGCTCCATTCCGCCCGGTCTCCCCTTCTGCCCGTCGGAGCAGGCTGTAGGGGACGTCCCAACAGGTTTTTCCGCAGCGCACCCGCGCTTTCTTGGGGTTGAGCTTCACGATCTCGCCGCACATCGCTCCCCCGGAATTCGGGAACGTCACCTTGTCGCCCAAGCGCCAAGCTGCGCGCGCCTCGTCGTGATGCGTTACCATGATGGTGCGCCGCTCTCTCTCTGAGGCTTTCAATATCGGCTCGGGGACTCTCCAGATGCGCTCCTCGGTGTCGATCACCTTGGCGAAGCGCCGGCGTCCCTGCCGCTCGAGGAGATGCCCGTGAATTGTCTCCCCTTTGTGGGCGAACCGGACGGCGGATCCGATGGAGAGCAGGGTTTCGTCGGTGTTATCGCGCATCGGCTTTTTTTCTCATGAGTCCAGGCTTCCCTCCGAGGCGATCCTTTCGGACGGTTGGACGATGCATTGAACGCCGGGGGACATCCTGGAGCAGCAGCGGATGGGGCAAGGCGATCGGGAGTCGTTGCGATCCCGTGTCTCATTCGCACACCGCTCCGCTGCCGTCGTGCATGAATGGCGGCGGGATGGCCTCGCGGCGGTCGATGTCAGGGTGGTGTTTGCGGGCGCTTCGATCTCGCGCAGCCGATTCATCATGCCTCGGACACAATCGCAATCCTCGATGACGGAAATCATCGTCGCAATATTCTCCATTATCTCCGGTTGCCGATGAATCCGGACCAGCACCAGGGCGGAGGCATCGAGCCGGGCTTTCAGCCCGCCAATGTCGTTCGCGGCGATGCCGCGAGCGGCAAAGGCCCTTTGATCCTCCCTGCAGGCCATCTCTCCGCACCTCCCGCAACCCGTCTTCATCGAGGGTGCATTTGAAACTTGAGATCCAGCGGTGTCAACCGTTTCCGATAGGGAATTCGCATCGCAAAATTATACACTTGCGCAGGAGCGGGTTGGCGCTGGCGTGACAGACGCAGATTGGTATTCGATGAAAAACTCGGTCGTCAAGAAACAATGCAGTCCATGACTCTTTCAGCTCGAAGAGAAGGATATCCAAAGTGCGAGCGACAGTGGTTTCGCCGGTCTTGACTGGCGAGCGTGCCCGGTGGAGCGTGATCGACCGGATGCTTGCCTGACGCCAGATGCAGCGCATCGAGCGTCTGCTACCAGACAGGGACCGGAAAGATCCCCAACGCTTGCGCGAGCGCCAACGGGACAAGCTCTGGCATCGAAACCCGCCGATCTTCGACCAAGAGATGCACGAGTGCGGAGGGCGTGTCGAGGTGGATCACCGGTCGCCCCGGTTCTCGTCCAGGTCGCCGAGGATTTCGTCCAGGGAACCTCTGAATGCAGCCTGATTTTGGGCGTGCAAAGGCGCATCCGTCCGGGGGGGGGGGGCTGCTGAAGGAGGGCAGCATCGTTGGCGCCACCATCATTTCGGCGCCGTCGTCGACACCGGATGGAGCAATGTCTCATCAAGAATGTCTTCAGGCTTGTCTATTCGCCGAGAGACCTCCTTGTTGCAGCAAATGATTTTGTGATCTTTGAGCAGCAGAGTGGCGTCAAGATCGGCCCAATCACCGTAACCCCACTGCACGGCAATGTCTATGTCGTCCCGTAAAAAGTCAGGAGTCTCTGCCATCGTGTTCATGCACAGATCGGAATTGGGCACGGTCTCGCAAAAACGCTCAAGCCGTGGCAGCACCGCCGCGTGGAAAGCCTTCAGCGCGTTTGGCGGTGGAAGTCTAATGCGCCTGTTAATCGTTGCGGCCGGGGTGCGAAATCATATCACGGCCCTTTCCACGAAAGGATCGTTGTGCACGACTCTATCATACGTCAACGACGAAAGATCCAACGATCTGAAAGCCCCATGGATAATCCATTCCGCGATGCCGCGCCCGATGGCCGGAGCTTGCTGGAGCCCGTGCCCTGAAAATCCGTTGGCGAAAATGAAGTTGCGGACTTCGGGGTGTGGGCCGGCAACGGCATTCTGGTCCAACGTGTTATACGCGTAGTGGCCGGCCCAGAAATTCACCAGCTTGATTGCCTCGAAATTCTTCGAACGCCCGGCAAGATGCATCCAAACTCTGTCGAACTCCTCATGACGCGGTTCAAAGTCGTCCCAATCCACCGCAGGGTCGTCCTCAGGCTTGGTGCCTGAAAGGAAGAACTTGCCTTCCGGGCGGCAGAAAGTACCGGAAGGATCGATCATCAGCGGCAGGCAGCCTTTGTTGACGGTTGCGGTGCCTTGCGGACTTTGCGCGCAATCGAATGCGAACAATGTCCGCTTTCGAGGTTCTACGGGTATGCTCAGTCCTGCCATTGCTGCGGTCTTGGCAGCGCGGGTGCCGGAAGCATTTACGACCGTGCCACAATGCAAGGTGCGACCGCTGGCGAGCGTCACCGCTGTGATTCGGTTGCCGTGCCGTTGAATGCTCACGACCTCGTCAATCACATAGTCCGCGCGTTGCATCCGCGCCTTTTTGCGGAAGCCGTTCATCAGGCCGGTATTGGAGAACCATCCCTCGCCGGACCGACCGTAGCTGGCGAGCTTCAGGTCATCGACATGCAGATGGGGAAAGGCGGCTTTGACTTCATCGCGGTCCCACAGGACCACGTCGGTGCGCAAGCTTTTTTGCACATCGTGGTTCTCGCGCAGAACTTGTGCCTGCTCATCCGTTGCAGCCAGGAACAGGTAGCCGCCTTCGTGAAAATCCAGTTCAGGCCTTTCGCCATCCACTTCCATTGTGTCGGCAAACTCGCGAATGAACTGTGTGCCGAACTGGCCAATCCGCACGTTAATCGGATTGGAGAACTGGTTTCTAATCGAACTGGAGCTGAGCGAAGTGGAGGCCGTGGCAAATGTCGGGTCTTTCTCGATGATGGCGACGGATCCCTTGAAATCAGCGTTTGCCGTCAAAAAATAGGCGGTTGCGCTGCCGATGACAGCGCCGCCGACAATCACCACGTCATAGCTGCCTTTCATTTGCCGCTCTCATCGTCTGGGTGGCCTAGGTCGCAAAACCAGCCGCCGAGATACTTGACTGAAGGTGCATTCGGGTCCGATGCTTCCGTTCGCGCCTCAATCGCTTCGCGCCAAGGCTCAGAGGAATCGCGCGGGATAAAGCCGAGATGGTTGGCGTCGGCGTTGTCTGCCACCTTGACTTTGTTGTTTGAGATGCCGAAACTGATTGTATGGCCGATCCAGGGTGCCGTCAGCGAAGCCGCCGTCAGCCGAACGCAATCGTCAAAGGACAGGTATGACCAAAGCATCCGCCGGTCGGCCGGTTCGGGGAATGACGAGAAAATCCGCAAGCATGCGGATTCGATGCCGAACTTGTCCCAATAGAGACGCGACAGGCTTTCGACAAAGTTCTTTGACACGCCGTATAGGCTGTCGGGCCGCACCGGAGCATTGACGCCAATATGCGCACTGACCTCATAATATCCAATTGCGTGAACGGACGAAGCATAGACGACACGCTTGACGCTGTGTTTTCGAGCACCTTCATAGATATGGTACGATCCACGGATATTGCTGTCGAGGATCGTTTGCCACGGGCTTTCGAGAGGTGCGCCGCCATAGTGCACGATGGCATCACAGCCTTCTGTCGCGGCGATGGTGGCGACCATGTCCGAAAGGTCAAAGACGGCCTGCTCTTCGTTTTCGGCAAGATCGTCAAAGGGCTCTCGTGCACCAAGCCGAATGGTTTTGGCGAGTTCTGCCAACCCTTTGCGCAGTTCAGAGCCTAGCCGTCCGTTGGCACCTGTGATGAGGATACGTTCGTATTGTGGCATGCATGTCATCCCAATTTTGAAACAGCGACCCGAGTGCAAGCTACGGCGTCTGCTGGCTTCTCTCCGGAAGCTGCGGCGGAGATGCGGAAAAACGGAGAGCGCCCATGAGCGCTCACGGGAACCGCAGCTCCGTGCGCCTCGTCCAGCAGAAACTTGGCAACGGCCTTATCGCTATCGAGCGGAGCGATATCCCTCAGGAATTTGCCAACAAGGGACAAGCAGTCGATATAGGCGTAAAACGGTTCCTTCGGCACGTGCAAGCTCAAGCCGTCGATGGCATTGATGCCTTGAAATAACAGATTGTGGCGGCTCTTAAATGCTTTGTGGAATTGATCCACCTCCGTCCGTGGGCCAGCTAGGACCGCGACTGCCGTCGCCTGAGCAATGGAACAGGCGCTTGTCGTGGAATGACTCTGCACCGTTGCCAATGCGCTGATGAATTTGCCCAGCCCGGCGCCACAGCCGATGCGCCATCCGGTCATTGTGCAGGCCTTGGAATCGCGGTTCACGATCGGCGTATGATCGCGCAACTGCGGACACGTTGCGTCAAAGGGCATAAAGGCCAGTCCGTCGAACAGGATATGTTTATGGATTTCATCCGACAGAACCAGCACATTCGAGTGCTGGGAAAGGACTTCGCCAAGTGCCTGCAATTCTCCTTCGTTGTACACGGCACCTGAAGGGTTGCTCGGCGTGTTGAGGATCAGCCATTTCGTGCTTGAGGCAATCACGATTTCCAGCAGTTCCGGCGTCAGCTTGAAGCCGTTTGAGCGTTGGCCTGTCACCGTCACCGGCTTGCTGCCCAGCATGCGCACCATATCTGGGCCTGATACAAAATATGGTGCGGCCATGATCGCTTCATCGCCGTCCTTCAGCGTGGACATCAGAGTGTTGAAGATGACCTGCTTTGAGTCACCGGCGGCAAGAATCTCAGTGGCGAAGAGCGTCAATCCGTTTTCTCGGGCGAACTTTTCAGCGACCGCCGCCTTGGTTCGAGCCGCACCTCCGTCCACCGTATGTCGCGTATCGCCTGCCTTTGCTGCGCGATGAGCCGCATTAACGACGTAGCTGGGCGTGTCGAAATCAGGCTCGCCCAATCCAAGATCGATCACATCGATCCCGCGGGCAGAAAATGCCTTGGCCGCTTGGCTGACAGTCATTGACGGAGAGGGCCTTGCGTCGCCCATACGTTTTGCGAGCAAATTCATCGTCGTGTCTTCGTGACGTAACCTGCACTTCGGTCGGCTTGCCGTGCCTGCTCGCAACGCTCGCTAGCCGGCCCGAAGCCGCCACCTCCGGGCACTTTCAAAATGAGTCTCCTGCCAGCGGGGACATGTTGCCAGCCCTTTGGCCTCATGCGGGTGCCGTCGTCCAGCTCTACAACGCCCGGCGCGCCATCGCCGCCGCCATTCCGCCCCGCCGCTGGATGGTTCACCCGGTCAAACATGGCGGAGAATTTGAACTCGTGACCGTCGGCCGGGGCTATTTCGATGATTTGCCCAAGACCGCCGCGCATACGTCCATCTCCACCGCTGTCCGGGCGCAATTCCTTGCGCCAGACGATGATCGGGCCGGTATGCTCGGTGGCTTCGATCGGCATGGTGTGAACCCCCGACGGGAAGGCGGTCGCGGACAGCCCATCCAAGTCCGCGCGGGCGCCGGTCCCGCCAGAATTGAACATCAAGACTTCCGCTCTGCGCCCCGGCTTTCCCTCCTCGGGACGGACGGAGATATGAATGTTCCACAATGCCGATGAGCCCTCTGCCTGAATCTGCCCGGGCAAAGCCTTGGCGAGTGCCCCCAGCACCAAGTCGGGCACCATATGTCCCATTACATGCCGCAAGGAGACCGGCGCCGGACGTTTCGCGTTTAGGATATTGATCGGCGAGGTAACAGTGAAGGGTTCCAGCGAAGCGGAATTGTTCGGAATGTCCGGCGCCACAACACATTTAATGGCGTAGCAGGCATAGGCCTTGGAATAGATCAAAGGGCAGTTGATCCCCCATTTGCTGGTTCCGTCCGTTCCAGTGAAATCAGCGTTCACCTCATTTTCGGCGATTGTGAGCTTTGCGGCCAGCTTGACCGGCGTGTCGTAGCCGTCAACCATCAATGCGTTGGCCCAACTGCCCTTGGGAAGGAATGCGATGCGTTCAAGCGTTGCATTGCGCGAGCGCGCAAAGATGAACTCGCCAAGCTCGTTCAGATCACTCATGCCTGCTTCGTCCATCATTTCGACAAGACGACGGTGTCCGACCTCATTGCACGCCGCTAGGGAGTAAAAATCCCCGACAACCTGATTGGCCTCTCGGACGTTGTTGCGCAGAATCTTGATCAGGTCGCGATTCACCTCTCCCTTCTCGGCGAATTTTAAGATCGGGATCAGGATGCCCTCCTCATAGACCGAGTTGCCATCGGCGCCGAAGCCGCGTCCCCCCACATCCACCACATGTGCAGTGCAGGCGAAGAATGCGACAATCTTTCCGTGCTTGAAGGACGGTGCAACCATGGTGATGTCATGAAGGTGCCCGGTTCCCTTCCACGGATCGTTGGTGACGTAGCAATCGCCTTCGAACATCTCGTCGCGCGGAATTTCGGCGAGGAAATGCAGCACGGCTTCAGCCATGGTGTTGACATGCCCCGGCGTGCCGGTCACCGCCTGCGCCATCATCAGCCCATCGGGCGCAAACACACCGGCGGAAAGGTCACCGGCCTCCCGCACCGATGTCGAAAAGGCAGTGCGCAACAGCGTCATTGCCTGTTCCTCGACCACAGAAATCAGGCGGTTCCATCTGACTTGCATTTGAATGCCGGAAACGTTTGCCACGCTTACCTGTCCTTCCTGGTCAGCAAGATCGAGCCATCGCTTTGTGCCACCGCATCGAAACGCGAGGTTACAACCGTCGAGGTTTCCCGCTCGACGATCACGGCCGGCCCGGCAATGCGGTCCCCTGCGGTCAAGGTGTCACGAGCAAAGTTCCGGCTTTCCATCATGTCGTTGGCTGAAGGGTCAAAGACATTGCGGACGCTGCCATTGAGCTTGGCTTGCTTGCCGCTGACCAATTCGATCCTTTGAGGTTCGGCTCGCTCGTCTGAAGCCTTGACCGACCAAGTGTCAATCTCGATTTCGAGATCTTCCAGACCGTCGATCGCTCGCCCAAAGTAGCGCGCATAATGTGCCTTGAAACGATCTTGGATTAGCCCGGCATCATCGGCAGTCAGGTTACGGTCCGGTATCGGAACCGGAATCTCCCAACCTTGTCCCCGATACCGCATGAAACCGATGATCTCGCGTTTGATGGCGCCACTGGCGCCTTCGCGCACAAAGCCCTCAGCCGTTTCGGCCAGACCGGACAGCATGGAGTTCACAGCGTCCGCGTCAAATTCTGACAGGCGCACAAGGTGCGAGGCGACGGATTCACAGCCGAACGGTGCCTTGAGAAAACCGACCGCCGATCCTACGCCGGCACAGCGCGGGATCAGGCATTGGCCGACACCAAGTTTTTCGCAAAGCCGCGCGGCGTGCAGCGGTGCTGCGCCGCCAAAGGCGATCATCACATTGTCCGAGATGTTTTTGCCGTTCTCCACCGCGTGGACACGCGCGGCATTGGCCATGTTCTCGTCCACGACCTCGCAGATGCCGAACGCGGCTTCCAATGGCTCAAGCCCCAGCTTTTCGCCTACATCCCGGCTGATCGCAATCTTGGAGGCCTCCTCTGACAGACGGATCGCACCGCCGGAAAAATTCTCCGGGTCGATCTTGCCTAACAGAACGTCGGCATCGGTGATCGTAGGTCTGTCGCCACCCCGCTGATAGCACGCGGGGCCGGGCTCCGAAGCGGCCGAGGCCGGCCCGGTTTGCACGCGGCCCATCGCATCGACCCAAGCGATTGAACCGCCGCCGGCACCGATCTCGATCATCTCGATCACCGGGATCGAAATCGGCATGCCCGAGCCTTTGCAAAAACGATGGCTGCGCGCCACCTCGAAGGTGCGGGCCGTCTGCGGTTCATGGTTTTCGATCAGACAGATCTTGGCCGTGGTACCGCCCATATCGTAGGACACGACCTTCTTCAGCCCAAAACGCGCCGAGATGTCCGCCGCGAAAATCGCACCGCCTGCTGGCCCTGACTCGACTAGGCGTACCGGGTATGCAATGGCGGTTTCAACCGAGATTAGTCCACCGCTCGAATGGATCATGAAAACCGGGCACTTGGCACCTTCATCCTCAAGCCGGCTCTGCAGGCGGGTGAGATAATCTGCCATCATTGGCCGCACATAAGCGTTGGCGCATACTGTGTTGAAGCGTTCGAACTCGCGCATCTGCGGCGACACTTCCGAGCTAATCGAGATTGGAAGGTCGGGCAGTTTCGATGCGAGGATTTCACGCGCACGCACTTCGTGCGCCGGGTTCTGATATGCGTGGATGAATCCGATGGCAGCGGATTCAAATCCGTCATCCCGGATTGTTTCGGCAAGCGTCTCGATTGCAGCTTCGTCAAGCGGCTGCAGTTCGCATCCTTGCGCGTCAATCCGGCCCTTTACCGGAAAACGATGCTGCCGGGGAATAAGCGGGGCGGGCAGCTTCAGGTTCAGGTCGTATTGCTCGAACCGGTTTTCCGTTCGCATCTCAATCACATCGCGAAAACCCTCGGTCGTCACCAGGGCGGTTTTCGCCCCGCGCCTCTCGATCAGTGCATTTGTCGCCAGTGTCGTGCCGTGGATGATGATCTCAAGGTCACCAAATCCGATGCCGGCCTGTTCAGTGACGACGGCGATTCCGTCCAAGATGGCTTGTTCCGGGGCAATGCGGTTGGTCAAAACCTTGCTCGAAAAGATTTCGCCACCCAGTTCAAGCGCGATGTCGGTGAAGGTTCCGCCGATGTCTGCACCAAGGCGAATCTTGCGCATTCTCGCCATCAATTGGCCTTCCGCGCGGCAAGGGCTGCCTCGCGCATCTGGCTGAGGGCTTGACCTGGCGTTATCGCTTCGGCGGCAACATCGAATTCAAGAACAGCTCCGGTCTTTGCGTTCATGGCGCATTCGAAAGCGGCCCTAAACGCCGTCGTCGTCGCGATCTTTTCGGCATGGTAGCCGCAGGACTTCGCCAGCATGCAGAAATCGGGATTTTCAAGTGTCGTGCCGGAAACACGGGCAGGATCGACTCGTTCTTGGTGCATCCTGATTGTACAGTAGGTACCGTTGTTCAGGATCAGCACGATGGGCTGGGCTCTTGCCTGCATGGCTGAGCCCAGTTCATGGCAGTTCATTTGGAAGTCCCCGTCGCCGGCGAAGCAGACAACAGTGCGATCCGGCTGGGTAACTTTTGCGGCAATGACGGCGGGCAACCCATATCCCATGGCCCCTGATTGTGGTACCAGAAGCTGCTGTTCTGAGTCGAACTTGAAAAACTTGTTTGGCCAGACCGTAAAATTTCCTGCACCGTTGGTCAAAATGACATCGTCCGGCAAACGCTGGCGCAGGTACGCCATGACTTTTACCATATCGACCGACCTCGGTTGGTCCGGTGCTTCAAATGACGCATCATAGTCTGCCCGAGCCTTGGCGCGCCACTCGCCTTTAACGGGTTGTGCGGACAGTGCCGACGCGAAGGCGTTCGGGCCGGCATGTATGGCAAGATCGGGGATGTGGATTTTGCCCAGTTCGCGCTCCGACGCATGTGCGTGCTCTGCCGCATGCGCGTCAACATCGCTGACGGCAATCGCTGCGGCTCCGCTCTCCACGGACATCTGGGAAATCAGCAGTCTAAAGCCAGCCCCGCCGCCAACAATGACAACGGACAATCCGTTCATCCACTTTCCCTTGCATCAAAACTGCCGCCACTAACGTACTGGGCTATAGGCAAAAGGTCGAGACGCGTCACATCCACATGGTTCGGCATCTTCAGAACCGAGGACACCATGCGCGCCACCTCTTCCGGCTGCACCGGCCGGTTTTTGCGGCCCGGAAGCCGCAAATGAGCGTTTTCGGGGGCGGAACCGCCGCCATTTCAGCCCCCGCAGGGCCGATCCGACAAATTCCGGACACACTTTTCCCCTGTCATGCAGGGGCGGCCGGGCAATCATCAGGTTCGAGAAGCCCAAAAGCGGCGCAAGCCGCTGCACGTTCCTCTCCAGACCTCGATGGCGAACCATGTCGCAGTCAAACACCTGCTCGCGATCCGGAACGGATGCTCCACCCGCGCGCCCGCACCTTGGCCTTCGCCGTCTCCGCCAGAGC
This sequence comes from Paracoccaceae bacterium, assembly GCA_963422275.1. Classification (GTDB taxonomy): domain Bacteria; phylum Pseudomonadota; class Alphaproteobacteria; order Rhodobacterales; family Rhodobacteraceae. The sequence continues at coordinate 116,287 of OY729418.1, read as the reverse complement.
CGCGTAATCTCACAGGCTCTCTTGAGCCTGCAAGAATTGCGACCCCTCGCACAAGTTTTCTGAATTGATGCCAGAGAATCAATATGGCACAGCAGCTGGCACGAGAACTGAAAGAATTTCCGAAGTTTGCCAATTTTTCTGAAGAACTGGATACTGTGGGATCATCAAGGGCTGTATGCGAATCGCCACGATCTTCATTTGTTTCTGCATCCATTTTTGGGGTGTTTGCAACGATAGCAAAGGAATTGTGACGCGCTGACAGATTTACTTGGTGTTTACGTGGGGCTCGTTGTTTCACATAGTGCATCCAAAGGGCGGTGGGATCACCAATGACCAGCAGGATAGTTATCATCACAGGAGCCTCATCGGGCATCGGCGCGGCGTTGGCGCGGCGGTTTGCCGGTCAAGTGGAGGGTATGGTGCTGCACTGCCGCACTGCACGCGACAAGCTTGATAGGGTGGCGCGTGAGGTATCGGGTCACGGAGCTCGCACAACACAGATATTGGGAGATCTTGGCGATCATGGCATGGCCACAAAGATTGTTGACATGGCAGTTGAGCAATTTGGGCGTATTGACTGTATCGTAGCCAATGCGGGGTTTCCGGTCTTGAAGTCGTTTTCGGAAGGTACGCAAGCTGACATCGAGTTCGCTTTCCGCGCCAACCTCTTTAGCTTTTTCGAACTCGCGCGTGCGGCGCACCGGTACCTCAAGGCAGCCCCAGACCCTCGTATTGTTGCAGTTGGAAGCTTCACCTCGCATGTCTTTCGAACCGACATCCGGCAGTTTCCGATTTCAGCCGCCTCCAAGGGCGGGCTTGAAACGGCTGTCCGAAGCCTGGCGGCGGCCATGAGCAAAGACGCGATAACCGTCAATTGTGTTGTGCCGGGCTTTGTTCGGAAGGAGGAGGGCACAAGAGATGGCATTCCAAGCCAAGAGCAGATCGAGACGCAAGCGCGCATTCCGCTCGGCAGGTTTGGCGAACCATGTGAGGTGGCCGCAGCAATCGAGTTCTTGCTTTCCAAAGATGCTGGCTACATCACGGGGCAATGTCTGCACGTAAACGGTGGCCTGATTTAAAGTGCAGGGAAACACGACATAAGACCGTTGCGAAAGCGGGCATTTCTTTCTGCATTGCGACTTCCAGAACTGATTGCGCGTCTGCGGTTGCCGATGGATAACTGTAGAGCTTTCCGACAGCGGCTTTGGTGCCCGCGCAGGCGCGGTTTCAGGCCCCGATGCGCCGCATCGGACAGATTCGGGGCAGCCTCAGGCCAGCCAGGACGATCCGGTTGGCGACGCAGCCACGCCGCGCGCTCCACGATGGTCGCGGTGGCAGCCGTCGCCGATGCGTGCCTGGCCTTCAGGTTGCGCTCATGCAACTGGCGGTTCGCTTCCAGCTGAAACACCTCGTAAAGACCGTGCCGCACAGGCAGTAGTCGGCAGACCGCTGTGCGGGCAGGGCAGTGCCCAAGCTCCCGGTCCGATAGCGAGCGCCACTGGCCCTGTGAAAGCGCCCCGTATCATCGGATCGACATCGCAACGGTGCTCCCGGGCGCGAACGCACCAGGCAGAGAACCGCCACCGGACCCTGCCAATCCATCGGGACGTTCACCTTTCGCAAAAGTCTTGTCATTGTCAGTTGAGCAATAGACTGGCCATCAATTTGTACAAGCGGTCCCCACAGGGAAAATCCTGAAGACATTGGAATGTCTTGATACGGACACTAACTTCCAAACATGTTTTGGACTAATCAGAGTCAGAGACTGTGTAGTGCCTGATGCTGCATAGTGGCCTAAAGTCAGGCGGATCCGTCCGATACGCCAGTGTAGAACGCAGTTGTGAGCCTTGCCGCTGCGCGAGCAGCAGCAGGTGTTGTTCCAGCGGCAATTGAAGCCTCTTCCCACCTCTCGCTGCTGCCCTTGATGAACGCCTTTCCATCCGGTGAAGTGGCAAATTCAGCTTCGTCCACCTTTGGCTCGGTCGGTCGCGCGATATGAATCGCGAGTCCCAGAAAACCCATCTCCCAGCCTACTCCAACCGCACCAGGGCCGTACTTTTTCCAGTGTTCAGACAGAAGGGCAGTGTGAGTTAGTTCCAAACGCGCTTGGTTGCGACCAGCATCTGAGAGATGGATATACACCCAACTGACATCTCCATCGAACTCCCATGTGAATGCGAGACATGATGTTCGTCGGCACGCAGTGATCATTCCTCCTGCATTGCCCTCTAGCTGATAGCAGCCACCAAGTTCGAGCTCGCCGCTGACAGGCAAAAACCAGTGTTGGATTCGTTTGCCGTTCGTTACAGCATTCCACAGATCGCTCGCTGTTGTCGGGTAGTCGCAGGAAAGAGTGACGGCACGAGCGGATTGTCCATCGCGCTCCGGTGACGATACGGTTCGCGTCACGGCTTCGAGATATCCTTCGACATCTAAACCCATTGCTGGCTCGCGCTCCTGGAACATTCGTTTCGCGTTTGGATGTTTCATATGTCTAGGAATCGTTGTCAATTGGATTCAGGCAGGTTGCCCAGATTTCGTTTTGGATAGACCTGAGGGAAGGAAAAACTCTGACATCAAACACGAGATTCAACATTCGCGGGTGATAGATGACCGCGTTTCAATCGCTTATCAACGCAACCCGCATGGTGTCTTGCTTGGCCTATGTAATAAACGGCACTTGACTGGCTTTTGTGTTCGCGGCGATTTAGCCAATTTGTTCGCGGTGCTTTGGGGTGCAGTTACGGGTCACAATTCTGCCGCAAGAACGGTGTGCGGTACGAGGGGCTTGGCACTTGACACGCCGGAGAATGCGAGCGTTGCTCGGTGGGGCAGCGCCAGTATGCGCGGAGTCAATGACATGCTAGGGACTGGCTGGACACATATTTGACTGACGCCAGATTCTTCGAAAAAAGCTCTTGACATGAAAATTAAACTATATATCTAGAAAAATAGATATATTGATAAACGAGCAAGCATAGATGCAAGAGCGAGAGATTGCCGACAGACTCGCGGCACTAGGAAATACCACTCGACTGCGCCTGTACCGTCTTCTGGTGCGAGCAGGCGAGGGCGGCCTCAACGTGGGTGAACTTCAAAGGCACTTGGATGTTCCGGCGTCGACACTGGCACACCATTTAACCACTTTGGTACGCGGCGGTCTGGTAACGCAAGAACGGCATGGCAGGGAAACTGTCTCGTTTGCCAATTATGTTGTAATGCACGAACTAGTGGATTTTCTCACAGCGGAGTGTTGTGCGGGCATTGAAATGCCCGCGAAAGTGGCTGCCACCTGACTTGATTGCCAAGAGACTGGCGAGGACTGGAGCGATACCATGAATGCTGAAACATTTAACCGCGCAAGACAGCTGATCCGGCCGGTCCAGATTGATCGTGTCTGGCTCGTGATTGCTGTCATTCTAGTCAGCATATTCATAGTTGATTCGCGGCAAGGCCAAGAGAACCTGATGTTCACGGGTCGCAGCCTGCTGAGCATCGCTCCATTCTTGTTGGTGTCTATTGGTGTTGCCGCCTATTCGCAGGCTTCGGGAGCCGACTCGCTTATCGCGCGTGCGTTCGAAGGCCGGGTTTCTAGAATGATCGTGCTTGCAGCACTGCTCGGCGCCATCTCGCCGTTCTGTTCGTGCGGGGTGGTCCCGCTAATTGCAGCGTTGCTCGTGATGGGCGTGCCGCTTGCCCCGGTCATGGCGTTTTGGCTTGCCTCTCCGATCATGGACCCGTCGATGTTTGTGTTAACCGCTGGGATATTGGGCCTGCCTTTTGCCATTGGCAAGACAATTGCTGCGTTCGGGGTTGGCTTGCTGGGCGGTTTTGGTATCAGGGTTCTGCAACGGAGCGACCTGTTCCAGAACCCGCTGCGAAAAAATGTGGGCAACGGCGAGTGCGGGGGTGCCAAAGTTCGCGAACCCGGTGCGGTCGAATGGAAATTTTGGCAAGAGAACTCTCGGCGTCGCGTGTTCGTCGGTGGTGCAAGGGAATCGCTTTTGTTCCTCGGAAAGTGGCTGACGCTGGCGTTTGTGCTGGAAAGCTTGATGCTGACGTACGTTCCCGCCGAACTCGTTGCGACATTTGTCGGAGAGGGTGGGTGGTTGTCGGTCATTTCGGCAACGTTGGTGGGAGTGCCGGCCTATCTCAATGGATACGCGGCGCTTCCTCTTGTTTCGGGCCTGATTGAGCAGGGAATGGCGCCTGGTGCCGCAATGGCGTTCTTGCTGGCCGGAGGCATGACCTGCATTCCTGCCGCCATTGCCGTGTTTGCCTTGACACGCCTCCCGGTGTTCATCTCCTATCTGACAATTGCACTGACGGGTTCACTGCTTGGAGGTTTGCTTTATGGCACAATTGCTTGACGCAACCGGCATTTTTCCCAAGTCTCGTGGCACGGGCCCGACAAGCTATCGCTTATCCGAGAATGCGTCACGCAATGTTCTCGGATAGCGATTTCAATTGAGCACTGCCTTGCACACTGGATTCCCAGACGATTCTGCAATTGAGACATGGGTACACCGTCCCTTGCTCTGCAACCTGCCGCTCCGCTGCCCTCAAACCTCACTCCAAATCTGGAAATCTCGTCTGCCTGCCACATTCCGCTCGCCGTCGACAAGCTGGAAGAGACAAGCTCATCAACACCCGATTGGCTGGCAGCGTCCGTGCAGTACCCCACTCAACCATTGACCGTCTGATCATGAATTCGCATTAGCGCAAGCCGCCACCGACACTGATGTTGATGCCAAAGTCCATGTCCTCCCGATTTAGCGGCTTTCCTCTGCACAGATTGACACTTAGATGACAGACACCCAAGGTCGGCGAGAGAGACTGGATGAGAGCTTGTTCAAGTCTGATGCATGTTTTGACAGAATTTGATGCTTGTCGACGCGGGCTTGCATCAACCGAAACTGAATCCCCAAGTGTCGCTGAGGCGGTAGCCTTGAGGCCAGGGGTCGTCCGGATCGAGCATGTGTTGATGACATCCTGTGATCCATGCCCTGCCTGAAATCTCGGGAACAATCCCGGGAGTTCCCAAGATGTCGGTGATTTCGGCAATGCGCCCCGTGAAGGTCGAGCCGATTATGGACGTGGCAGTGAGAGTTTCGCCGACGTGCATTTCGCCCTTTGCGTGCATCAGGGCCATGCGGGCGGAGACGGCAGTTCCAGTAGGGGACCTGTCCACCTTGCCAGGCTTCACGGCAACTGCCGACTTGGCGCGAATGCCAGCATCGGTTCGTGTGGCCTTGCCGGCGAACAGGCAGAACGAAATCCGATCCCATTCCGGCAAAGACGGATGAACGAACTTCAGTTGCTCGTTGGCTGCATCGGTTATCCGCATGCCGCTTTCCGCAATTTTCCTTGCCTCATCCTGACAAATCGAGAGCCCGAGTTCATCTGCATCGACAACGACAAAACTGTCGCCGCCGAACGCTGTGTCAACGGTCAGCGTTCCGATGCCCGAAACCTCAATTCTACGATCCAGCTCGCACACAAAGGAAGGAAGGTTCTGAACCGTTACCAGCTCAGCCTTTCCAGCGCGGCAATCGGCCCTTACTCGAACTATGCCCCCGGGCGCTTCCAGAACCAATTCTGTTGCAGGTTCCGTCATTGGCAGGATTCCGCTATCTAGCAGCACCGTCGAAACGCAGATCGAATTCGATCCTGACATCGGGGGCGTGTCTTCCGGCTCCATAATGATGAAGCCCATTTGTGCTTCAGGACGTTTCGGAGGAACCAGCAGGCTCACATGCCGAAAGACGCCGCCGCGCGGCTCGTTGAGCATGAAATTCCGCAACCACCCGTCTTGGGCGATGAAGTTTCGTTGATCCCACAGGGTTTTGCCCGGAGGCGATGCGACGCCTCCAACGATGACGTCCCCGACCTCGCCTTCAGCGTGAGCTGAAATCACATGTATTGTTCGGCTGCTCCGCATGTTGCGTTCGTCAGCATTTCACTTCCATGACCGGTGTGCCGAGAACATCCGGAATTGGGTCTATTCCAAGTCCTGGTCGATCCGATGCCGACATCTTTCCGTCGACTCGCTGCGGTGCGTTCCGGGCTATGGAAACGGTGCAGTACGAATTGAAATCCGTGGCCGAAAAGCAAAACTCCCTTGGCGTGGACTGGGCCAGGTGCGCGATTGCCGCGGTCGTGATGTCTCCTCCCCAAGTGTCTTCGATTGTCATCGGAATGCCGGATTCGACGCAGAGATCGCGCATGAGCTTGGCCTTGGTGAACCCGCCGACCTTGGAAATCTTCAAGTTGATGACATCCATTGCGTCGTCGCCCAGTGCACGAACGAGACTCTCGACACCGTCGATCGTTTCGTCAAGAACGAAGGGCTTCGAAGTCCGCTGCCGGATTGAAAGGCATTCGCTGTAGGTCATGCATGGCTGTTCGACGTAAACGTCCAGCTCGCTGATCGCATCGACGACTCGAACGGCCTCGTGCCGTGTCCAGCCGGTGTTGGCATCGGCCACAAGCGTGTCTCCGGGCTTGAGCGCACGCCTTGCGCTGAATATCCGATCAATGTCTTCATTCGGATCGCCTCCGACCTTCAACTGGAATTTGCGGTAACCTTCGTTTCGGTGATCCTTCACGTTTTCTGCCATTTCGTCAGCGGATCGTTGGGATATGGCCCGATACAGAACGATGTCTTCTTGAGCAGACCCGCCCAAAAGCGTGTAGATCGGCAGTTCGGTCGCCTTCCCCAGAATGTCCCAGCAAGCGACATCAATCGGTGCCTTGGCATAAGGATGACCGCGAAGAGCCTGGTCCATGACACGGTTTATCTCGTTGACATCCCTTGGGTCGAACCCGATCAAGTGAGGCGCGAGTTCCCGAAGGCCAGCCCTCACGCCGTGCGCAAAGGAGGGAAGATAGGCAGAGCCAAGTGGACAGCACTCGCCGTAGCCCGAAATTCCAGCGTCCGTTCGCACTTCCACAACAGTGCTGTCGAACACCTCCACATACTTTCCATCGGCCCAAGCGTAGCGGCCTTCCTTGATCGGGAGATCGACCTGCCAAGCGGTGATTGCGGAAATTCTCATCGGTGTCTCCGGCTGTATTCAGAGTGGCAAGCGAAGCCAGACGGCGCGGTGCAATCGCGATGAATCGAACGGATCCGTCTTAATTTCAATTCTCCATCGTAATGACAATCGAATTGTTAGTCCACCGCAAGCAGTTTCACCAGCCCCAGCGTTCCCAGCATATGGCTAATTTTCGCGTCGGCCACAACGGTTCCGATTATGAAACGCTGGTCAGAACCCTGCGGTTTTGCTTGGATCTCGGGCCGTCAAAAATCTGCGCCGAAGTTCCAATCCCTTCGATAGAACCAAGACATACGTGGGTGATTCGGTCAAGCTCATCGCGAGCGACTCCGTTTCATGCGTCACGCGCATCATTGTCGTCCCTCCTCGACAAGAAGCCGTATTGTGTCGATGACCTTCTCAACGAGCTCTGGATCGAGTGCCGAGGTTGCTTCGTGGAAGAACATGTAGCTTGGTTCAATCGAAAATGCGCAGGCAATTGCAAGGTGCGGGTCTCCGGAAACCCCGCATTCGGACAAATGCTCAGCTTGGCACTCAAGAGTCTGTCCGGGTAATGGCGTGGGTGGAACAGTCTGGAGACGGTCTGACGGCAAGGGTTGCGGGATTGCAGTACGTCGTCGCTATCATCGCTAAATGGAAGGGCGGATAGCCTCGATCTCAGGTGCATGATGCAGAGATCGACAATAGCTAATCCTCACGCGCCGAGTCGCGAACGAAATGTCCGAATGTCCTGAAGCACCAACTTCATGCACCTAGAACGGTGACAGTCGCACCCAGCCAACAGTCCCATAGATGAAAGGGCCCGCCCATGAAGCACCATGAATCACACCAAATACGGCATGTCCAGCCGCTGGCCATTGCTTGGACATTCTTCCGGATGATGGGCAAGGGTATCCGGCGTGAGTCGAAAGGTCTGCAACCACAATTCGAATGCTGCGGTTTGCAGCCCCTAGGGAACCTCTGAATATAGCCTGATTTTGGGCGTTGCATTGCGCATCCGGTGCGTGCCCGCTGTCTTGCGCCACGCCTTTTTTTGGGGGGATCCTGACATGCAACGCCTTCGGCCATTGACCTTTGCCAGCCTCCAATGCGATCGCAAGAAGCGCAAGACGCGCCGCGAGATCTTTCTGGAGCGGATGGACGGCCTGATCCCCTGGGAGCGCCTGGAGGCTCGCATTGCGCCGGCGTGTCCGAAGGGCGGCCGCAAGGGGCGACAGCCGCATCCGCTGTCGGCGATGCTGCGCGTGCACTGCGTTCAGTTGTTCTGCAACCTGAGCGACCCGTTGATGGAGGACCGGCTTGCGAGGCGGAGAGCATCCGGCGCTTTGCCGGGGCGGTTTTTGAGAAGGTTCCGGACGAGACGACGATCCCGACTTCCGCCACCGGCTGGAGAGCCGCGGACTGGCGCACCAGCTGTTCGGGAGATCAGGGATCGCCTGGCCGAGCGGGGGGGGGGGGGGGGGTTGCTGAAGAAGGGCGGCATCGTTGACGCCACCATCATCTCGGCGCCGTCGTCGACCGGGAACGAGAGCAACGCCCGCGATCCGGAGATGCACCAGACGAGGAAGGGGAACCGGTGGCATTTCGGGATGAAGCTGCACATCGGCACCGACACCCGGGGTCTGGTGCACCAGCTGGAGGGAACGGCCGCCAACGTCGCGACCTGACGCCTTCGGGTCGGCTTCTGCACGGCGAGGAGGAGCAAGTCCGGGGTGACTCCGGATATCGCGGGATCGGCAAGCGCGCGGAGCACGCGCATCGCGAGGTGTCGTGGCAGATTGCCATGCCCCCGGGCAAGCGCCGGACGCTGGCGCCGGGCAGCGCGGCGGCCAGGGCGGAGACGGCGAAGGCCCGGGTGCGGGCGCGGGTGGAACATCCGTTCCGGATCGTCAAGCGGGTGTTCGGCTGCGACATGGTTCGCTATCGGGGTCTGGAGAGGAACGTGCAGCGGCTTGCACCGCTTCCGGGCTTCTCGAACCTGATGATTGCCCAGCCGCACCTGTCGTGACAAGGGATCAGTGTGTCCGGAATTTGCCGGGTCGGCCCTGCGGGGGCTGAACCGGCGTGCGGTTTCGCCCCGAAAACGCGCATTTGCGGCTTCCGGACCGCCGAAAACCGACCGGTGCAGCCGGGAAGGGCAAAATCCGCAGCAAACCCAAAAAAAACCCTCCAAATCAGAGGTTCCCTAGGCGATCTTCCATCCGGTGAAACAGGATGGCCTCGCCGTCTTCGAGAATGGTTTGAAGGCTTTTCAGATAGGTCTCGAACCGTGAATGGCCTACGGCCTGCGCCGCCTTCTTGTCAGCCTCTGCGACCTGCGGAATGACAGTCAGGAAATAGCGAACGAACAGCGCAAAGGCTTCGGCGGCAATGATCTGTCTGCGTTCCAATCCCTCAATCTGCCGGGAGATGCGATCAAGACGGCGGATCAGCGCCGCATCGCGCTTGTCTTCATGTTCGTGGCTGAAAAAAGAGGCCAGCGCCCGGTTCACGATGTCGGATTCCGACCGTCCAGGTTTGAGTTTCGCCGCTTGAAGGCGCGCAAAGACTTCCGGTTTCAGATAAGGGTGTATGCGTGGGTTTGTGGAAGCCATCGTCAAAAATCCAGAATGTCCAATTCGGGTGTTCCGCGATTGAGCCCGTAGCTGCGTTTTGCGATCTCAGCCTGGCGGGCAAGATCGGCGGCGCGCTTTGCCGTTACATCGCCGGTGTCGTCCAGATCGTCTGTTTGTTCGGGTTCAGGGGATGGATCGGACTCGCGCGCAGGCGTGTCGATTTCCGGTTTGAGGTCTTTGCCGCCGTCCTCACCGCCGCCGCCGTCGTCTTCCGTCACGGAAAACAGGCGATCATCCACAGGCCGGGTCATGTGGCCCCAATCATCCGGGCGGGAACCGGGTCGGTCGCCATAGGGATGACCAGGGCCTGCCAGCGCGGGAGGGGAGATAACGCGGCTGACAAAATTCCGATCTTGAAAATAACGCAGCTTCTTTGCGCGCACCGGCGAGAAACCGGAGACGAGGACAATCTCGTCGTCCGGCGGTAGCTGCATGATCTCGCCAGGGGTCAGAAGCTGACGCGCGGATTCCTGCCTCGATACCATGACATGACCGAGCCAGGGTGCGAGCCGGTGCCCGGCGTAGTTCCGCATAGCGCGCATTTCAGTGGTCGAGCCGAGCGCATCCGAAATGCGTTTTGCCGTGCGTTCGTCATTGGTGGCGAAGGCGACCCGCACATGGCAGTTGTCGAGAATGGAATTATTCGGCCCGTATGCCTTTTCGATCTGATTGAGCGACTGGGCGATCAGGAAATCCCGCAATCCGTAACCCGCCATGAAAGCCAGCGCGCTTTCAAAGAAATCGAGGCGGCCAAGCGCCGGAAATTCATCCAGCATCAGCAAAACGCGGCGGCGTTTTTCTAGTTCAGCCTGATCGTCAAGTTTTTCAGTGAGGCGACGCCCGATCTGATTGAGGATCAACCGGACAAGGGGTTTGGTGCGCGAAATGTCGGAAGGCGGCACCACCAGATAGAGCGAGACAGGTTTTTTTTCCGCCGATCAGATCGGCAATGCGCCAATCGCAGGAGGATGTCACCTCTGCCACCGTCGGATCACGGTAAAGCCCCAGAAAACTCATCGCCGTTGACAGGACGCCCGAGCGCTCATTTTCAGACTTGTTCAAGAGTTCACGCGCTGCTTGCGCGACAACGGGATGAGTCTGGGGTTTGCCTCCTTCGGGGCCGAGATGATTGGTACTCATCATCACCCGGAGCGTCCGTTCAAAAGAGCGACCGGGGTCAGACAAGAAACTGGCGACGCGCGCGAGCGTCTTTTCTTTCTCCGCATAAAGAACATGCAGGATGGCGCCGACCAGAAGGGCGTGGCCGGTCTTTTCCCAATGATTGCGGCGCTCCAGCGCGCCTTCGGGATCGACCAAAATATCGGCGATGTTCTGAACGTCGCGGACTTCGTTTCGGCCTTTTCTCACTTCCAGAAGCGGATTGTATTTCGCGCTCGCCGGGTCGGTCGGGTTGAACAGCAGGCAATGGGAGAAGGTTGAACGCCAGCCAGCGGTAAGCTGCCAGTTTTCACCTTTGATGTCGTGAATGACGGTGCTTTCGCCCCAGCTCAAAAGCGTCGGCACGACCAGTCCAACGCCCTTGCCGGAGCGGGTCGGCGCGAACGCCATAATATGTTCCGGGCCGGCGTGGCGCAGATAGTTGTTTTTGAACTTGCCGAGAAAGACGCCGGTTCGCGTGAGTAGCCCGGCGCGTTTCATGATGCGCTTGCTCGCCCATTCCGACGATCCGAACGTGGTCAGCTTTTTTGCGCGGCGCCCGCGCCAGACCGATAGCAGCGCGGCAATGATGATGCTGGCAAAGGTAGCCCCGACAACAATCTTGCCGCCGGTTCTGAAAATTTCGGGCGCGTAGGCGTGAAACGCATGCCACCATTCAAACAGACGCCAGGGATAATAGACCGGCGTTTCAAAGACGCTGAACCAGGCAGGGCCGAGATAGGGATCATAATCGAATTGCGCGGCCACCCACTGCGTTGCAATCCACAGGCCCCCGGCAATGGTGGCGAGCACTGAGAGAATATGACCGTATAAAATGGCCTGCGACGACATGAATTGACCTCGTTTTGCGTGAGGTCAGATTGCGTGCGAGCAGGTGCTCCGTATAGTGAGGAAAGCGGGTAGAAATCTGAATGAAATCAGCCAGTTTGGGTTGAATTTCAGCATGCGGTGATTGCTCGTGACTCTAAAGGAAGATCAAGCCGCCTACAGAGTGGCAAGCGGGGGAATTCAGGTGTCAATTACGGGAAAACAGAGCTGTAAAACTCAATCTTTATCAAATTCAGTGACCCGGAGTGTGCGCTGGATTTGAGCGACATGCTCATCATGAACCCCCGTCTGCTCTGCAAACTTGGTCCACTGCTTCACCACGTCAATGATCTCAGCGATGATGGTTTTCATCTTGCGCTCTTTCAGTCCGGCAAATTCGCCAAATGCGACAAGATCGCTCAAATCAAATCCATCACGTTTTCCGCCCAGACTCATTTGATGCTGAGACGTCAAGGAACCTTGCGGATTGTAGCTGTAGGCGACGTCAAAGGCCGGCGAGAGTCGCCATTCACCCTCCTTGTCCATGACAAATCCGATGTTCTTGACGTGATCATCCTGATTGCGCGCAATGATGTTGAACAGCGTGCGGCGCACCTGTTGGTCAATATCCTCAGCCGGAAGATTCAAGGATTTGATGGTTTGAAGCGCCTGCTCATAGGAATAAGCGCCCGCCATGTTGAAATCGAAATGCTGTAAGGCGCACAAAGACTGATAGTACAGCTTGTCTCCCGCGTCGGTGCGGTCAAAGCGTTTGGTCATGAAATGAGCCCGCCCGCCTTCCTCGTGCAGGCGGCACGGCATCATGATGATACCGGCCTTCTTCGCCATAAGATGATAGGCATATTCGATGCGCCCGAACCCCTTTGGGTCGGCAAGTTCCTTGTCCTTGTTTTCGTCCACGCCGTCGAACTTCATGAGCCAATGGGTGTAACCTTTGTCCGTCTTGATCTGGCCGGACTTGAATTCACCGGTCTCTTCATTCCATGCAAGGATCGCCTTTGCCCGTGCGCCGCCGGCGGAAGTCCCGACGCGCAATATGTCTTCAATGTCCCGCGCATCATCCTTGCCGGTTAAGTGACCGGCGAGGTTTTCCCGATCACTCAAAATCCGGTTCGACAAGTCGACAAGCCGGTCCACTTCGACCTTTCGCGCTTTTGTTGGAGAACCTGTTATTGCCGGCTTGTATTCAAGCGCGCCCATACCGCGTGTCCCGGTATAGCAAAGCCGCTCAACCGGATTGAAACTTGTTTCAGGACGGCCCTGGTTTGCCAGCCAGACATTGATCAGGGCATTGCCGAATTTGTCCGGCAGGCTGTCGGCCAGCATGCCGGGGAGTCCCCTGAATGTCTCTCTGCTCAGGCTCGGAAACTCGTAAGGCGTTTCCCGCCACGGCATTTGTAAGGGGGAAACTTCAATACCGCTCGCTCCAAATTCCGGGGTAAACTGAAAGATGCCGATCCCGCGATCCGCCACCCATGTCACGGCGCCAATGCGCTTTCCCCACAGTTCAACACTGGCGGTGGTCATGATGCTTCTCCATCATCCTGCCCCTGATCTCCCCAAGTCCATTTCTTCTGATCCCGTTTCCTGGCGCGGGCGCGTTGCCGGGATGGCTGGCTGCTTTTTTCCAGTTCTTCGAGCGGACTCAATCCAGGGTCGGGCAAAAGAGTTCCCAAATTGTCTGCCAGTTGCAGCGCTTTGAGGACACGGATGAAACTATCAAGAGAGATTCCCTTTCCCTCCTGAGCGAGGCGGGTGATGGTGCTGCGTGAGACGCCAGCCTCGCGTGCGAGGCGGCTTTGCGTGATATTACGCTTCAGCCGAATCTCTTCGATCCTTTCGCTGAGCGCATCCTCGATGGTCTCACTGGAGGCAAAGTCGAAATCAATTTTATGCGCCATATTTCACTCACTATCTGTATTTTTTCATTCTAATGCAGCATATATCACGCATTATCGATCATTCAAGATAATATATCGTTAATGCGTTATATTTCATGCATTAACATCAATCTTTGCCTTTAATGACGTAAATTTCATACACTATCTCCCATCGATGCCGCGATTCTTGCCAAGAGTCCATGAAATCCGGTTGCCCCGGACGGCGCCGCTGATTTGCTTTCCGAGATTGCGGTCCATCACCTCACGCCAAGGCACCAGCGAAAAGTCCTTGGCCCGCTCTATCACCGCATAACGTCCGCCTGGCCGGTCGAGCCGTTCAACATATTTGCCGCTGATGCGCCCCGAACGCGGCGCGGGCGTGAACTCCTTTCCGAGCTTTTGCGCGACAGATTTAGCCGCCGCTTCCATATCGCGCCGGTTCAGCGTTGCCAGAATCTTGTCGTCAATCCGGTCGGTCATATTTTTGAGGACGCCTTCGCGGTGAAGAAACGCCCGCCGCGCCACGCGCGCCTGTTCCACTTCACCGCCAAAGCCACGCGCAGTTACGTTGTCGTCATGATCGCGTAAGTGTTCATCAAGCCATGTCGCACCGATAGCAGTGCGCATGGTTTGAAGATTGACGCGGGAGGCCATCTCCATACGGACCGGTCTGGATCGCGTGGTCTCAAATTCGTAGGACGCCGCGTGATCAAGAAAATCCGGCGGTATGCGCCAGGAACCGTCAGCCTGCCGCGCCACCGAAACACCGGCCTTGCGCATGGCTTCGAGACGCCGGACATGCGCCTTGATAAATTCCTCACTCGTTCGCGGCGCGTCCGCCAAATGCGTTGCCGCGCTGTAGATACCGCCATGCTTGCTGGCGATGTCATTGATCGTCATGTCAGATGGACGCGGGCTATGCGAGGCAGGGTGAGCGGTGACGATCATGCCCTTTTCAAATTCGGGCAGTCGATCGCTCGGCCCGATACTCACATAGCGAACCTCTGATTTGGAGGGTTTTTCTGGTTTTGGCTGCGGAAACCGCCCTTCCCGGCTGCACCGGTCGGTTTTCGGCGGTCCGGAAGCCGCAAATGCGCGTTTTCGGGGCGAAACCGGCGGCGGTTCAGCCCCCGCGGGGCCGACCCGGCAAATTCCGGACACACTGATCCCTTGTCACGACAGGTGCGGCTGGGCAATCATCAGGTTCGAGAAGCCCAGAAGCAGCGCAAGCACCGCCCCGGCAAAGCGCCGGATGCTCTCCGCCTCGCAAGCTGGTCCTCCATCAGCGGATCGCTCAGATTGCAGAACAGCTGGACGCAGTGCACGCGCAGCATCACCGACAGCGGATACGGCTGTCGCCCCTTGCCGCCGCCCTTCGGATGCGCTGGCGCAATGCGAGCCTCCAGGCGTTCCCAGGGGATCAGGCCGTCCATCCGCTCCAGAAAGATCTCGCGGCGCTTCTTGCGCTTCTTGCGATCGCATTCGAGGCTGGCAAAGGTCAATTGCCGAGGCGCTGCATGTCAGGATCCCCCCAAAAAAAGGCGTGGCGCAAAATGGCGGACACGCACCGGATGCGCAATGCAACACCCAAAATCAGGCTATATTCAGAGGTTCCCTAGGCTGTGGACTCAATTGATTTTTGTGCGAGATTGCGCAGGATGCAGCGTGCTGCGGCGAGGGTGACGGCGGAGAGGAAGTTGCGGGCGCGTTTGTCGCAGCGCGTTGCGACCCTGCGGAACTCCTTGATTCTGGCGAAGAACCGCTCTGCGCGATTGCGGCTTGCATAGGCTTTGCGGTCCAGCGGACGCTGCGTTTTGCGATGGCTTCTGGAGGGAATGACGGCGCCGCCGCCGCCGGCTTTGATCCGGGTGACAATGGCGTCGGTGTCGCAAGCCTTGTCGCCGATCACGATCGCTGCTGGGTCATCGTTGCCGAGCAGTGCCAGTGCCTGGGTGCAGTCGGCGACCTGACCGGGCGACAGCCGCATCGCCGTGGGATGCCCCCCGCCGTCGACAGCGACATGAATTTTGGTGGTCAGACCGCCCCGGCTGCGCCCGATGTGCCGGGGCTGTGCATCCCTCCGCGACCCGGCTCCGTGCTTGTGGACGCGGACCGCCGAGGAGTCGATCATCCGCGTCTTCAAGTGCCCGGCTCCGCCGCCGTCCGGACCGTCGTCCTGCCCGACAAGTCTCTGCAACTTCTCCATGATCTGCGACCAGGTCCCGTCCTTGCTCCATCGATTGCAGCGGTTGCAACAGGTCGTGTACGGACCGTGGCGTCGCGGCAGGTCGCGCCATGGGATGCCACTGCGCAGCACGAAAAAGATGCCGTCGAAAACCCGGCGGTCGTTCTTGCGCATCGGTCCTTGCCGACCGGTTGGCAGAACCGATCGCAGAACCAACCATTCCGCATCGGTCATGTCGTGGCGGGAACTTGCCATAAGTCGAAACCCCTTCCAAGGATCATCAGTCGCACAAGACCCTTATGCAATCTCTTCATATAATTGGGTACACAGCCTAGTTCACATCAGCAAATGATTTGAAAACTTCGCTGCGATGCCACTTCAAGAATTGCTCATCTGGAAAGTTCTTTTCGCTCTTGGGAAGAAACATCTCACGGGACTCAAAGTGTCCGAGCACATCAATTAGGCTGGGGCCGTCAGCAGCATTCGAGACCACTACCCTCCGATCAAGCGACAGAGTGAAAGCACCTGCATCGAACAGTCTGTGATGAAGCGCGCATAGCGAAAGTGCGTTCGCGATTTGATCGGGACCGCGAGCCATGTGCCATTTTATGTGAGCCGCTTCCAGACCGATGGGCTCTTTGTTCAAGCGGAGAGCGAAAGCGCACACGGCACACCGATGATCGTATGCGTCCAGCACCTTTGCTCTGAACAACGAGTCGCGAGGCCTTCGGCGAACGCACTCGAATCTTGAATGGATTCCGACCGCTTTCAAGATGTCGGCGTGAAGCGTGGACGGGAAGTGGGCGTCGACTAGATCATCTGCAATCCCGACAGCCAGTTGCTCGTCATCTATCAAGTCATCGTATATCTCCTTTGGAAATCCACCGTGTGCATTCTCCTCAATCAAGGATCCTATGCGAGCATCTCCGCCTGGTCCAATGGAGATGTGGCTTGCCTCTCTCACCTCCCAGACGTCGTCATGCTGCAAGCGCCAGAATGGAAATTCAGTATGCACGATTTCCCGAGGCGGACCGAATCGCCTCAGCAGAATCCGCAGCTCTGTGTCGACGACTTTGTAACTTGTCCAGCGGTCCATTCCGCCGAGACACCGGCCAATGGCCCACAACACAAGCAATGGCTTGTTCGGAGCACGCTTTTCTCCTGCCTTCCAAATATTAAGGTTGGCGAAAGCGGCCCGCAAATCTCGCCTGTTCATTTCAAATGAGCTTGTACCATGCCTTCGATCGAACCTAGCGAGATAACATCACCATTGCCAGTCCGGTCTGGAAATCAGTCGCGTGAGGCATCGACGCCAAATAATTCGGCTGATGCAGGACAGGTTTGGTCCCGTGGCTCTTGAGATTCACGGCGAACCCAGATCGGGGATACGAACAGGATGGCTCAAGTGCTTGCATCGTAGCTTCGAGTCTTGATGCTTGGGTGATCTTTCATCATCGTGCTGGTTGATTTCCGCTTTTCAAAAACTGCCTGCACGTCAAATACGGCGAATTGCTTATGCACATGATTCCTGCGATACAAGATGTTGTGTTCGGGATGTCGGATGATGGAATGTTCGCATGACATTCTTGATGTGGAACCATCCGATGACCGAAATCCCCACCAGTCTCATCGCCCTCATCGCCTTTCAGCGCCTGTTCCCCGACGACGCCTGCGCCCGGTGGCTCATCGCCGCCCGATGGCCGAACGGCTTCCGGTGTCCCGCCTGCGGCCACGATCGCGGGTGGGAGTTGAAGACCAGGAAGCACAGCTTCGAGTGCATCCGTTGCCATCGTCAAACTTCGGCCACCGCCGGCACCCTGCTGCACCGAACCAAGCTGTCGCTCGCGACCTGGTTCTGGGCCGCCTGTCTGATGGCCACTCATTGCAATGGCATCTCCGCCCTGCAGCTGCAGAAGCGGCTCGGGATCGGGTACTGTCGCAGTGCCTGGATGCTCGCCGCCAAGCTTCGCCGCGCCATGGTCAACCCCGAGCGCAGCCCGCTGTCCGGTCTGGTCGAGATCGACGAGGCCAGCCTGCCGCAGCGCGACAAGGGCGCGCCGCCGGGGCCGGGGCGCAGCCCCGAAGGCAAGATTCCGATCGCCGGCGCGGTCGAACTCGGCGACGGCAACACGCCGGGCCGCCTGCGGCAGGCCACGATCCGGTCCTGCAGCGCCAAGGATCTCGGCAGCTTCGTTGTGCGCAACACCGCCGCGACCGCGATCGTCAAGACAGACGGCTGGAGAGGCTACAGCGCGGTGCCTCGGGACCGCCACCAGCCCCATGTCGTTGGCGACAGGCCGGCCCATGAAGTTCTCGCCTGGATTCACACCGCGTTCTCCAACCTCAAGGGCTGGGCGCGGGGCGTCTATCACGGGCTGCGCGCCAAGCACCTCCAGACCTATCTCGACGAGTTCGTCTTTCGTTTCAATCGGCGCCGAAATCGCCACGCTGCGTTCCTGTCCCTGTTCCTGCAGGCGCTGCGCGCCAAACCTCATCCCTGCCACATCTTGATCAAACCGGAACCAAATGCATAAGCAGTTACGGCGAAATTGCTTCGCTGATTCTGCACCCGACAGCCTTGCATCCATGTTTCGTCCAAGACCTGCGAAGCACTCGAAACTCTTCGGCATCTCGCCAATCGGTATTGGCGCATCAGCCTAACACGACAACTTCTCCAAGTATCGCGCTTGTAAATGCCGACAATGCGGCAGTGTAGAAGATTGCCGAAGCGCGTCACGTATCTCTCGAGACCGGAGCAAATCGCGTGGACTTCGTTGTTCGCCACTGCCATTGCGCCGCTACCAAACCTTGCCGCGCGCCACTACAGAATGATGGCCGACTACGGAATTTCCACGTACCTCGACAACACTGTCCAACATGTTCGAGACAACGCAGGCATGATTTGGGACAATTCGAATTCTGTCGCCGACTTTCAATCGAGCTTCGGTGCCGCACGAGAGCTGGCCGTGCTCCTCTGAAAGACGATCGATTGCAATGTCAGGCCGCTCCAGCACATGCCCATGCCCAGGAAGGCCGAGCAGATCTGAAGTGAGAACTTTCGATCCCGCGTCAATGATGGCATGTCCTTCACAGGCAACGGAAACGACGGTCGAAAGCACCGTGAGAGCGCAATCCTTCCAAGCGCACATCCCTCTCTCGACCAGCGAGCGGTCGTTGTAAACGTAGGTGCCCACCCTGAATTCGGTCAAGACGGGGGCCTGATGCGCATTGAGCATGTCCGGCGTACCTCCGCTCGATACCGTCTCGACTTCAAGTCCAGTTTTCTCGCAAAGCCTTTTCGCCTTGCCAAGCCATAGTTGCACGTCGCCGACGGCACCGATTGGCGGGTAGGTGAGCAATCCGCCGAATGCCAAGCCGGGCTTGCCGTGAATGTACGCGGCTAGATCGCGTGCCTGCTCCGGCGAGGCAACACCACACCGGCGGGCGCCAGTGTCGCACTCGACCAACACCCGGAGCGGGACTTGAGCGGCTCGAAACGTCGTCGAGAGGCCATCTACAACCTCGACGCTGTCTGCGGTCACCGAAACCGAGCACTTTTCCGAAAGTACCCGAAGCTGCCGAAGCTTTTGGTAACCGACCAAGTTGTACGTGATGAGCACATCTACGGTGCCGATGGCGTCTACAATGGCTTCGGCCTCGGAAATTTTCTGGCAGTTGATGCCGACGGCACCGACCTGAAGTTGCTTGCGCGCAAGGGCCGGAAGCTTGTGCGATTTTACGTGCGGCCTAAGTTGAAGGCCGTGGGCATTGCAATAGTTTTGGTAACGGCGAACGTTCCTGTCGGCAATTTCAAAGTCGACAATGATAGAAGGCGTGTCCAGTTCGGGAAACATCGCTCGGTCAGCAGGAGGTTTCACTTGGCGGCAATTTGATCAGGCGTTCGGGCATTCGCGTCTTCTGATTGTCCTGCGCTGCGCAGGGAAAGCGGAATTGAGCGAAGCATAATGCAGTCTCCGTGTTGCCGCGAGCTGTTTTAATGAGAACATCGTGCGGGCATGGGTTACTGCACCCCGATCAGCTTTCCGACGACGGCGAAACTTGGAGCCTCGAAGTCACTGAGAGCTACAAGCATGAGATGAATGCTGCACGGTGGAGACCCTCGACTACGCGCTGTTTTGAGGAGGTTCTCTACGGAAACAACAGCCAACCGTTTGCTTTGATCTTCGCGAACTAGGTGCTGCCGGGTTTGATCGAGTTGCTGTCGATGCACATCGACAGACTGTTGCGAGAGCAAGCATTTCTTTCTGCATTGCGACTTCTGGAGTTGATTGCGCTTCTGTAGTTGCTGGTGGGGCTGTTGATAACCCCAATTCTGGATAAGAGGGGTGAGGGGGTTCCCAAATCGGGCGTGGCCTGATTCTGTATCCGCAATCAAAATCAACGGATGGGATCCCCTCAATGAGCACCTCTGTCATCGCACTGTTCTGCTGTCTCGACGACTTTGCAAAGGCCTTTGAAGAATGGGAGCGGCATCGGCTGATCGGCACAGGCCGCCAGCGCTCGCGCTCGGGCAAGCTCTCGCTCAGCGAAAGGCTCTTCATCATGGTGCTGTTTCATCTCTCGCCCTTCAAGAGTTTCAAGGCTTTCCGGTTCCATGGCGTGGAGCGGAAATATCGCGACTGCTTTGGAGACCTGCCGAGCTACGGACGGTTTGTCGCTCTGATGCCGCGCTTGCCGGTTCCGTTTTGCATCTTGATGCACTGCTTTCGCGGTGAGGAAACCGGAATCTATTTTGTGGACAGCACCAAGCTCGCTGTCTGCCACAACGCACGGATCAACCGGAACAAGGTCTTCAAGGGACTGGCCAAACGGGGCCGCAGCGCCATGGGGTGGTTTTTCGGGTTCAAGCTGCATCTGGTCATCAACGACAAGGGTCAGGTCATGGCCGTCAAGATCACGCCTGGAAACACCGACGACCGCAAGCCGCTTGAGACCATGATTGCCGAGTTGAAAGGCAAGGCGTTCGGCGATAAAGGCTACATTTCGAAGCCGCTTTTCCAGCGTTTGTGGCAGCAGGGCCTGCACCTGATCACTGGCATTCGCCGCAACATGAAAAACTTTCTTCTGCCCATTCTGGACAAAATCATGTTGCGGAAGCGGTTCATCATTGAAACGCTGTTCGATAAACTGAAATCGAGCATGGGATTGGAACACACACGACACCGGTCCCCAACAAATGCCTTCGTTCATATCCTGTCATGTCTGGCTGCCTATATTCTGGCGCAGCCAAAGGTCAAAATCGGCAAAATCGTCGTGCCAGACGCCATTCGGTGCATTCCAAAAGAAAACAGAGCTTATCCATAACTCGGGTTTGATACTTTCCAGCAGCGGTTTTGGCACCTGCAGGTGTGGTTTCATGCTCCGATGCGCCGCATCGGACAGAGTCGGGATAGACTCCGGCCTTCAGGCAACGGCCAAGCTAGTCCGGCCGTCCGCCTTGGACAGAGTTGGGCCATCGTCTTGAAAACCGTCTCTGCCTCCACGGACTAGGCTGTGTACCCAATTATATGAAGAGATTGCATAAGGGTCTTGTGCAACTGATGATCCTTGGAAGGGGTTTCGACTTATGGCAAGTTCCCGCCACGACATGACCGATGCGGAATGGTTGGTTCTGCGATCGGTTCTGCCGACCGGTCGGCAAGGACCGATGCGCAAGAACGACCGCCGGGTTTTCGACGGCATCTTTTTCGTGCTGCGCAGTGGCATCCCATGGCGCGACCTGCCGCGACACTACGGTCCGTACACGACCTGTTGCAACCGCTGCAATCGATGGAGCAAGGACGGGACCTGGTCGCAGATCATGGAGAAGTTGCAGAGACTTGTCGGGCAGGACGACGGTCCGGACGGCGGCGGAGCCGGGCACTTGAAGACGCGGATGATCGACGCCTCGGCGGTCCGCGTCCACAAGCACGGAGCCGGGTCGCGGAGGGATGCGCAGCCCCGGCACATCGGGCGCAGCCGGGGCGGTCTGACCACCAAAATTCATGTCGCTGTCGACGGCGGGGGCCATCCCGCGGCGATGCGGCTGTCGCCCGGTCAGGTCGCCGACTGCACCCAGGCACTGGCACTGCTCGGCAACGATGACCCAGCAGCAATCGTGATCGGCGACAAGGCTTATGACACCGACGCCATTGTCACCTGGATCAAAGCCGGCGGCGGCGTCGCCGTCATTCCCTCCAGAAGCCATCGCAAAACGCAGCGTCCGCTGGACCGCAAGGCCTATGCAAGCCGCAATCGCGTAGAGCGGTTCTTCTCCAGAATCAAGGAGTTCCGCAGGGTCGCAACGCGCTACGACAAACGCGCCCGCAACTTCCTCTCCGCCGTCACCCTCGCCGCAGCACGCTACATCCTGCGCAATCTCGCACAAAAATCAATTGAGTCCACAGCCTAGTACCCCATGAACCACGACCGCGTTGCCCCCAAGCGGCGTATGAGAGGGCCGAAGGTTCGCTCCAAGATCCACCCTCGGGACGTCACGAACCCCTGGCAGCCGAAACGGCAGTGACCGCCTTTTTTTATCCAGCGAGCGTTCGGGTCCGTCGAGAGACGTTCGGACACCGAAACCGCATGCGCCGTGCACTCCACAATCGTCGCATCGACAATCACCACCGGCCGTCTCAGGCGCGAGCGTACCGGATCGGGAACCGCCGACAGGCGCTGCCAGTCTATCAGGGTGCTGACCTTTCGCAACGTGCTGTCCTGCGAACACCATAACAATGACTTGTAAAGCTTTTGGCGCGACATGTCAGTGGCGAAGAGGCGCATTTCGCAATAATCTCAAGATTGCCTCCACCGACTATCGCTCACCCGAGCAGGGGTAGTGACCGTCCTGACTTACCTATCGAATCGAGGAGCAACAGCAACAGAAATTCCGTCAACGCCGCGACAGACATTCTGCCCTGCCAGAAGCATCATGCACTAGGGATGAGTCCGCACCATTGCTGACGTCGAATCCGATCATGCGCAACGCCCCCTACTGTGCGGTTGCATCTTGAGCCAAAACCGTCATGGACACTCCGATCACGATTATGAGAACGCCTAGCCAGTACATGAGATTCAGTCGTTCGCCGAAGAACGCCGTGCCGATGGCTGGCACGATGACGAAGGTCAGGGCGACGAAGGGCATCGCCCGCCCGAGCGGTACGCGCGACAGTACCAGCACCCACAGCAGCGTCGCCGCCCCGTACACGCACAGGGCGGCCCAGAAGTGTGGATTGCCGAGCAGCGAGCCGAGGAACCGGGAGAGCGAATGCGCGTCCAGGGTGTCGGCGGTCTTCTTGAACAACACCTGTCCGACCGACAGCAACACGGGCGCCAGAACCAGATAGAAGCAATCGGCGGGCTTCATGGCATCTCACGCTGCGGTCGGGTCACAATGCGATTGTTTCTCAATCAAGGCTGAATTCACTTGTCCACAGATTGCCTTGGCCGCGGAGGTGCTGGCCGGTTCGGATGCGGGCGACGGGATGGTCGGGAAGGCCGCGCACCGCAATGCATCGTCCGTCCAGCCGCAACGCACGCTCGCCGAAGGAAAAATCGAGATTGTCGTAAGTGAACGGTCGGCGGTGGTCGGGAAGGTCGGTCCTTTGCGTCGGGAAGACATGCAGAAAGACAGCAGGGGTTTCGAGGTCGGTGTCGCGGCACCCTTCCCTGACATAGATCAGCCGGTTTTGATTCTCGTCCAGATACACATCGAAGTCCGCGCGAATGACAGGCTGGGTGTTCTCCATGATGTCGGCTATCGAAAAATCCAGGGTCGCTTCGCCTTTCCAGATCCGACCCTTGCCGGGTATCCATTGGCCGGTTCGGATGTGGGCGACGGGATAGTCGGGAAGTCCGCGCACTGCAATGCATCGTCCATCCAGCCGAAATGCCTGTTCGCCGAAGGAAAAATCGAGATTGTCGTAAGTGAACGGTCGGCGGTGGTCGGGAAGGTCGGTCCTTTGCGTCGGGAAAACATGCAGGAAGCCAAGTGCTTCGAGGTCATCGTCGCGACAATCTTCCCTGACATAGATCAGCCGGTTTTCATTTTCGTCCAGATACACATCGAAGTCCGCGCGGATGACAGGCTGGGTGTTCTCTATGATGTCGCCGATCGAGGTGGCCGGGATGTCGACGATTGAAGCAACCGAGTCGACTTCGCCTTCCCAGATATGGCCTTTCCCGGCCACCCCTTGGCCGGTTCGGATGCGGGCGACGGGATAGTCGGGAAGTCCGCGCGCTGCAATGCATCGCCCGTCCAGCCGAAATGCCCGCTCGCCGAAGGAAAAATCGAGATTGTCGTAAGCGAACGGTTGGCGGTGATCGGGAAGGTTGGCCCTCTGCATCGGGAAGACATGCAGGAAGACAGGGGTCTCGAGGTCATCGTCTCGGCAATCTTCCCTGACATAGATCAACCTATTCCGATTTTCGTCCAGATATATATCGAAGTCCGAGTGGATGACAGGCTGGGTGTTCTCTATGATGTCGGCTATCGAAAAATCCAGGGTCGCTTCGCCTTTCCAGATCTGGCCTTTGCCGGGTATCCATTGGCCGGTACGAATGCGGGCGACGGGATAGTCGGGAAGTCCACGCGCTGCAATGCATCGCCCGTCCAGCCGAAATGCCCGCTCGCCGAAGGAAAAATCGAGATTGTCGTAAGCGAACGGTTGGCGGTGACCGGGAAGGTCGGCCTTCTGCATCGGGAAGACCTGCAGGAAGCCAAGTGCTTCGAGGTCGGTATCGCGGCAATCTTCCCTGACATAGATCAACTGATTCCGGTTTTCGTCCAGATACACATCGAAGTCCGCGCGGATAACAGGCTGGGTGTTCTCTATGATATCGACAATCAACGTAACCAGGTTCACTTCGCCTTCCCAGATCCGACCCTTGCCGGGTATCCATTGGCCGGTGTGGATGCGGGCGACGGGATAGTCGGGAAGGCCGCGCGCTGCAATGCATCGCCCATCCAGCCGCAACGTACGCTCGCCGAAGGAAAAATCGAGATTGTCAAACGTGAACAGTCGGCGATGGTCGGGAAGGTCGGTCCTTTGCATCGGGAAGACATGCAGGAAGACAGGGGTCTTGAGGTCATCGTCGCGGCAATCTTCCCTGACATAGATCAGCGTGTTTTTGCGCTTGTCCAAATACACATCGAATTCGGAGTCGATGACGGACCGTCCCGCTCCCTTCAAGGCAGTTTCCAGACTTGTGGGTAAATCCCGAGATTCTACGTTGTTGGCGTGCTGCGGGCCGGCTTTGAATATGTAGCCGTCCTCCAAAACGGCTGCGATTTGCACGCCGGGCAGGGCGGCAAGCTCCGCGGGACCGTAATCATACCGCGGGTCCTTCATCCTGCGGAACCAGACGAGGTACGGCTCGATTCGAGTAATCCAGGCACCTTCGCCCAGCCAGCGGCGCAAGTTGTCCGGCGTCGGCCTGGCGTAAGGCAGCTTGTTGGTCCAGCCGGGCGCATCCTCCAGGAATTGAATTGAGGTAACGCCGTTGCTCCAGACATATTCATCGCGCAGGTGATTTTCCACATAACGGATGGCGCTGGAATTCCGCCACCGCTTGGATGCGTGGCCGAGACCGTTGTCCACCCAATGTCGGATGTTGCTATAGTTTGCGTACGAATGCGAGAAGAGCCAGAGAGACAGGCAGGCCACCAGGCAAATATGGGACCAGCTTGCGGTGGCTGTCTCCCCACCCTTCCATTTCCGTAGGAAGTGCGACTTTGCCAACGGCCTCGCGTGTGCGGCACAACTCAGGACCTCGTTCAGAAACAATGTTGCCGCCACCAGCAACGGCACATAGAGCGGCGCGAGATACCTTGCAGGGAGGTTCACATCGGTAAGCGGGAGTTGGACCATCAGGAAAAGTGCGTAAGCCGATGCGAACGTGATGGGGACGGCCCATATGCTCCAGCTTTGCGCGTAACCTCTTCGACGCAGGCGTATCAGCGCATAGCTGACACCGGATGCCACCGCCAGCAGGAAACCGACCTTCAACGACATGAAGACAATCTCGTCCCCTTCGATGACGCCAGCTACAATTTCGGCGGGCCTGGCGCCTAAAAGACGAGACGCGTTCTCCCCAATCACCCACCTGATAAACTCATCACTGGCAACATGGAGACTGGACAGCAGGGAGAAGCCTGTCGGATACGCAACGCCCAATGGCATACCCGCGTGCAGAACGTTGCGCAGCATCCACAGGCCCATGGGCGCCCCGGCAATGATAGCGTAGAGGGCGGCGTACCTTATTCTGGTGGGGAATGCCGTCCTGCCCTGCAACAGCAACAGAAGCAGTGCGCTGGCCACCAGGGTGACGCCGATGTAGCGGGTCAGCCAGGCCAGGGCTGCACTCGCCGCCGCGGCAAGCAGGAAGGAGCGGCGGCGAGTGTCCAGAAAACCGTCCAGGGTGAACAGCGAGAGCGTGGTGAACAGGAGGAAAAGGGGCTCCGTCATGATCGATGCGGCGCTGGTGGACAGAAACACGGACAGAGCGCAGGCACAGGCGGACCAAAGAACCAGAAAGTGTGGTGCGACGCGGCAGCGCAGCCACAGGGCGGTCACGAAGACGGTCAGCCCGAAGGCGGCTGCGTTCAGGTGCCGGGCGACTTCGAGAACCTCCACGCCGAACAGACCGACTCCAGCCAGTGCCAGCGGAAACAGGGGCGCCCCATCCAGGTAGATCCTCTTGGTGTGCCATTCGACGAAGCCGTTTCCATCCAGCAGATTTTCCGCCACAGAGAGATAGAGAAGGGAATCTCCTGCTATCGCTGCCCCGTAGTTATTCGTGCGCAACAGGACGAGCCCGCTGGCCAGCGCGGCGAGCACCGTCAGCAGCGCGGTGAAGCGGTCGAACCCGAACGGCTTCATGGCGTTGAATCCTTCCCGCCAAAGCGGTGCTCGCCCTTCCATAGCTGTCCCTCAGCAGTGAACTGGCCGGTGCGGATGCGGGCGATTCGATAATCGGGAAGCGCACGCCAAGCCACGCATTGCCCGTCCGCGATGAACCCGTGACGGTGAAAGTCGAAGTCCATGTTGTCGAAATCGTATTGTCGCCGGTGGTCGGGAAGGTCGGCCTTGTCAACCGGGATGAGGTGCAGAAAGAAGGGCGGCTCGATGTCTGTCTCCATGCACTGTTCCTTGATGTACACCAGTCTGTCTTCGTGGCGGTACACGTCGAAGCGGGAGCTGACGATCGGTTTGCCAGCCGTGGCTTGCTGATGGGATGAGCGAAGATCGGCGACATCGAACGAGAACCACTTGTCCCATATGTCTTTCCATATATCTCTTTCAGAGGTGTGCCAGCCGGTTCTGATTCGGGTGATGTCGTAGGGAAGGCTGAGGCCGACGATGCATCGGCCATCGTCCGTCAATCCGGCCCGTGGGACGGCGAAGTAGAGGTTGGCGCCACGCTCCCCGGTCCCGGCTATTTGCAGGAAGATCAGCCTGCCGATGTCCTCGGATCGGCACGCTTGCTTGACGAATACCAAGCGGCGCTCGCTCGAGTGAACATCAAATCGGGAACGAATGATTGGTTCGCGTCCGTCATCGATCAAGGCAGCGTCTGCCCTGATTTCGAAATGTTGCCAGAGCGCCAATGCGATGCCGCCGGCGACGATCAGCGCAGCCGCGCCATGCCAGATGGGGAGTCGAATGTCCCGAAGCTCCAGAACGGGGAGCGTAGCCCGCAAGGCTGTCCTCCACCGCGGCTGAGCTGAAAACAGCTCCCAGGAATAGAAAAGGCAGAGAAGGCCCAGCAGATATTCCCGTGTTTCATTAACTCCTTCTTGAATAATGGGTTGATGGGTGTTCACATGCAAACTGGTCAGAACGGTCGCCGCAGTGGCAACAGCGGCGACGGCCAGCTTCCCTTGTCTGCGAAATAGGGAGCAGATGACAATAATCGACAGCGCGATGGAGAGGGTCGGCAGCAAAACTGTCTGTTCCCTGAAGACAGGATAAGCCTCGCCCTCACCAATTCTCGGATCCCACGTCCATGACAACAGCACCAGGAAACCCAAGGCTATCCAAATGGACGGCAGGGGAATCCCGAACAGTGCGATCTTCCTGGCGAAGTAGGCGGCGCACGCTGCAACGCACAGACCCAACGATCCGTAAAGCTGCACGAGGTAGAATAGGCCGACGTCGATGTTGTGAAGATTGAACTCTTCCTGAGCATTGATGTCCATCAGGGCATCGGGAGTCGCAAATCCGATCAGGCGCTGCCCCCAACTGATCTCCTCGCCCGCGACGAACACCATCACCAAGCCGCCAGGAATATGGAGGCAGCGTTGGGGAAAGCCCTTCTCCGCCCAAGCCGTGGCGAACAGCAAGAGGCCTGTGAGAAGAAACAGGCCGGCGGTGGCGTTCTCCACCCAGGAATCCTCTGTGGTCAGCGCTTTATAGAGCCACGGGTGGTTGATTGTGAGGTAGCTGAAGAAGATCACGTGCAGGCAGACAATGAGATGTCTGACGGCGGAGGCTGGCGAATCGACGCCATGTACGCTCGGGGGGGGGGGGCGGTGCTACTCGGTAGCATTAAAGTCAAACTCCACAAATCCAGGAACTTTCCGTCAAGCCGGCGCCGACACGCTAAGCGGGCGTCACGACTCTCCCCTGCATCACGATGAGCGCGAGCAGGAAGCCGGAGAACATTGTCTGCACGCCGACGGCCAGCAAGGTGACGGAGGGGATGGCGATGCTCAGGCGCGTCTCGATGACCGCAGGGCCGGTCTGCGCCCAGACGAACAGGCTCCAGACGCTTCCCGCTGTGCCCGCCAGGGCCAGCGCGCAGCCTGCGGCAAGGCAGGGTTCCAGCACCCGGCGCTGCCGCACCCAATTCCATAGCCGTCCGTCGGTGAAGCCGATGGTTTCGCCGAACACGTGCGCCAGCAGGTGGAACGCCGCCAGCTGCACCCCGCAGATGATGAAGGCGGAGCCGAACAGCATGGTGTAACCCCAATTCTGGATAAGAGGGGTGAGGGGGTTCCCAAATCGGGCGTGGCCTGATTCTGTATCCGCAACCAAAATCAACGGATGGGATCCCCTCAATGAGCACCTCTGTCATCGCACTGTTCTGTTGTCTCGACGACTTTGCAAAGGCCTTTGAAGAATGGGAGCGGCATCGGCTGATCGGCACAGGCCGCCAGCGCTCGCGCTCGGGCAAGCTCTCGCTCAGCGAAATGCTCTTCATCATGGTGTTGTTTCATCTCTCGCCCTTCAAGCATTTCAAGGCCTTCTGGTTCTATGGCGTGGAGCAGAAACATCGCGACTGCTTTGGAGACCTGCCGAGCTGCGGACGGTTTGTCGCTCTGATGCCGCGCTTGCCGGTTCCGTTTTGCATCTTGATGCAATGCTTTCGCGGTGAGGAAACCGGAATCTGTTTTGTGGACAGCGCCAAGCTCGCTGTCTGCCACAACGCACGGATCAACCGGAACAAGGTCTTCAAGGGACTGGCCAAGCGGGGCCGAAGCACCATGGGGTGGTTTTTCGGGTTCAAGCTGCATCTGGTCATCAACGACAAGGGTCAGGTCATGGCCGTCAAGATCACGCCTGGAAACACCGACGACCGCAAGCCGCTTGAGACCATGATTGCCGAGTTGGAAGGCAAGGCGTTCGGCGATAAAGGCTGCATTCCGAAGCCGCTTTTCCAGCGTTTGTGGCAGCAGGGCCTGCACCTGATCACTGGCATTCGCCGCAACATGAAAAACTTTCCTCTGCCCATTCTGGACAAAATCATGTTGCGGAAGCGGTTCATCATTGAAACGCTGTTCGATAAACTGAAATCGAGCATGGGATTGGAACACACACGACACCGGTCCCCAACAAATGCCTTCGTTCATATCCTGTCATGTCTGGCTGCCTATATTCTGGCGCAGCCAAAGGTCAAAATCGGCAAAATCGTCGTGCCAGACGCCATTCGGTGCAATTGCTTATGCACATGGTTCCTGCGATACAAGATGTTGTGTTCGGGATGTCGGATGATAGAATGTTCGCATGACATTCTTGATGTGGAACCATCCGATGACCGAAATCCCCACCAGTCTCATCGCCTTTCAACGCCTGTTCCCCGACGACAACGCCTGCGCCCGGTGGCTCATCGCCGCCCGATGGCCGAACGGCTTCCGGTGTCCCGCCTGCGGCCACGATCGCGGGTGGGAGTTGAAGACCAAGAAGCACAGCTTCGAGTGCATCCGTTGCCATCGTCAAACTTCGGCCACCGCCGGCACCCTGCTGCACCGAACCAAGCTGTCGCTCGCGACCTGGTTCCGGGCCGCCTATCTGATGGCCACTCATTCCAATGGCATCTCCGCCCTGCAGTTGCAGAAGCAGCTCGGGATCGGGTCATATCGCAGCGCCTGGATGCTCGCCGCCAAGCTTCGCCGGGCCATGGTCAACCCCGAGCGCAGCCCGCTGTCCGGTCTGGTCGAGATCGACGAGGCCAGCCTGCCGCAGCGCGACAAGGGCGCGCCGCCGGGGCCGGGGCGCAGCCCCGAAGGCAAGATTCCGATCGCCGGCGCGGTCGAACTCGGCGACGGCAACGCGCCGGGCCGCCTGCGGCTGGCCACGATCCGGTCCTGCAGCGCCAAGGATCTCGGCAGCTTCGTTGTGCGCAACACCGCCGCAACCGCGACCATCAAGACCGACGGCTGGAGAGGCTACAGCGCGGTGCCTCGGGACCGCCACCAGCCCCATGTCGTTGGCGACAGGCCGGCCCATGAAGTTCTCGCCTGGATTCACACCGCGTTCTCCAACCTCAAGGGCTGGGCGCGGGGCGTCTATCACGGGCTGCGCGCCAAACCTCATCCCTACCACATCTTGATCAAACCGGAACCAAATGCATAAGCAGTTCGGTGCATTCCAAAAGAAAACAGAGCTTATCCATAACTCGGGTTGGTGTAGACGCCGAACCCGGCGGGAACCAGAAACGGCGCGGCCATGGCGAGCGGCCCCGCCGCCAGCAGGCCGCAGCCGGGATACAGGAACAGCCAGCGGGGGGAGAGCATGAGCAGCAGGCGCAGATGGCGCCAGCCGTCGCGCCAGGTGCACAAATGCGAAGAACGGTCGGGGTCGAAGGCGCGGCGTTGCACGACCGGCGCCTCGGCGATGCGCATGTTCCGGAGCGCCGCCTTGACGATCATCTCGCTGGCGCACTCCATGCCGGGACATTGCAGCGCGAGGGTTCGGACGCTTGCGGTTTTGAATCCCCGCAAGCCGCAGTGGAAGTCGCCCACGGGCGCACGGAAGAACAATCTGCCGAGGCCAGACAGCAGGGGATTGCCTACATATCGGTGCAGGAACGACATCGCGCCGGCCTCGATGCCGCCGGCGAAGCGGTTGCCATTGTCTGCCACCAGGACTTCCCCGGCGATGGTGTTTTTGTCTAGGAACCCTTGGGCCTCGCCGACGCAGCGTGCGATTGATTTCTCCTCGTCGCGGCAGAGGATCAGGATCGTCAGGTCATAGGAATCGCGCGGCGGGGGGACATAAACCCTAACTCACTATGTGGTAATTCGAAGTAATCTGAGTCGGCACCGCCTATTCAGACATTCTGGCAACTGAGTCAAGGTGTATTAGGCTCAGGCTTCATGACCAGAAGATGACGTTGGCGGCGATGCGGATGGTGCTGAAGAAGGGCGGTTGCTGTCGCTTCGGTTGCAAGGGGTTTGTGTGCACCGACGGTGAGGGCGAGGCGCCGCACTTCCCGATCCTGGTGGCCGACTGCCTGGCCCGAAGGGGATCCGGGGGATCATGCTCCGAGCGGCCTGGGTCCACCCCCTGTCAAAGCATCGGCGGGGGTGCAACCGGCTGGCGGCGCGATCTTGGTTCATGAGTCTTTGATTCGTAATAGCGGAGATGGCCTTCAAGGCGATGGCCCCGACCCTGCCCGATGCGTCGCATTGGGGCCTGAAGTCACGCTTTTGGGCGCTAAAACCGCGAAGTGCAAACCTAGGGAACCTCTGAATACAGCCCGGTTTTGGGCGTTGCATTGCGCATCCGGTGCGTGCCCGCTGTCTTGCGCTGCAGGGTGAGGGAGGAGCGCGTCTGGCAGAGCCTTGCGAGCCTTGAACATGACCGCAGGAAGCGCAAGACGCGCCGCGAGATTTTTCCGGAGCGGATGGAAGGCTCGATCCCTGGGGACTGGCGCGCCATCTGGAGGGAACGGTCGCGAACAGGCGTTCGGCTACGACCTGGTTCGCCATCGAGGGCTGGAGAGGAACGTGCAGCGGCTTGCGCCGCTCCTGGGCTTCTCGAACCTGATGATTGCCAGCCGCACTTGCCGTGACGGGGGTCGGCTCTGCGGGGGCGGAAACGGAGGCGATTTTACCCCGAAAACGCGCATTTGGGGCTTCTGGACCGCGGGAAAACCGACCGACGCAGCCAGGAAGAGCAAAAGTTGAGCCTTGCAATTCATTTTGATGGAATCCTCCCTGCGACTGGCATATCTTCACTCGGCTGATTTCGGGCATCCGAGGCGATGCCTCCATCCGCAGACGGTTGGTTGCGCAGCGGTTTTGGCAGAATTTGAATGAGGGCTGCACAATGGAATTGTTCACTCCCGCCTCGAAGACCTGGTGTCAGGAAGAGCACGTGATGTTTTCTGAGAGCGTTCGCCGATTCTACGCGCAAGAACTGGCGCCACACCTGCTTCGATGGACCGAGCAAGGAAGTGTAGACCGCTCCTTCTGGAACAAGGCCGGCGCGGCAGGAATAATGGGCGGTTCCGTTCCAGAACAGTTTGGCGGGAGCGAAGGCGGTCTTGGATTCGACTCCATCGCGCTCTACGAACAGGGCAGAGTGGGCGATAGCGCTTGGGGATATGGAATTCAGTCGATTGTCATCCACTACATTCTTGCTTACGGTTCCGAAGAGCAGAAGGACAACTGGGTGCCGAGACTTGTTTCGGGCGAGTTGGTCGGGGCACTCGCAATGACTGAACCAAGTTGCGGTTCGGATGTTCAGGCAATTCGGACGCATGCCGAAAGGGTCGGCAACCAGTACAACATCAACGGTTCCAAGACATTCATAACCAACGGCGGCACGGCGGAGCTCATCGTGCTGGCTGTCAAGACAGACCGGAATGCTGGAGCCAGCGGCGTGTCCCTCGCCGTGGTCGAGACTGAAGGCGCGGAGGGATTCAGGCGCGGGCGGAATCTCAAAAAGCTCGGCTTGAAGGGAAATGACACGGCGGAGCTTCATTTCGAGGATTTGAAGGTTCCCCTGACCAATCTGCTCGGTGCCGAAGAGGGGCAGGGTTTCGCGCAGCTGATGAGGCAGCTCCCATGGGAGCGACTCCTGATCGCGATCACCGCACTTGGCGCGATTGACTTCGCTATTTCCGAAACCGCCAGATATGTGCGGGAGCGCAAGGCGTTCGGGAAACGGATCATGGATTTTCAGAACACGCGCTTCAAGCTGGCGGAAATGAAGACCAAGGCGGAACTGCTTCGATCCTTCGTTAACGACTGCATTTACCGCTTGGAAGTCGGCAAGCTGGACCCGGCGACCGCGTCGATGGCAAAATATTGGGGAAGCCAGACCCAGAACGAAATCATGCATGAATGCCTGCAGTTGCATGGCGGCTACGGCTACATGATGGAGTATCCGATCGCTCGGCTGTATGCAGATGCCCGCGTACAGATGATCTACGGTGGAACCAACGAGATCATGAAAGAGTTGATTGCACGGTCCATCGATGTCGATTGAAGAAAGCAGGAAAGTCCCGCTGGCTCTACCGCGCGTCGCAGTCTTGCAGCTTTGCGTCCTTTGACGAAAGTACCGGATTTGCTTTCTCGATCGCATCTAGCTTGTACCGGTCATTCCGATTTCGATCCAGGCCGCTAGATGTCAAAGGGGCACGCCGTGATTCTCGTCCTGATGGGCGCAGTGTTCATGAGCTTCACTGGCATATTCATGCGGCTTATCGACAGTGCAGGCGGTTTCCAGATACTTTTCTACCGGTCGTTTTCCATGGTCTGCATGCTAGGGTTATTGGTTTGCGTTCGCAGGAGAATGTCGCCGCTGCGGCTGGTGATATCCCTCGACAGCCAGGATTTGGCAATCGGATTTGCTTTGTCGGTCGCTTTCACGGCCTTTGTCTTCGCGATACTCTTCACGTCTGTCGCATCGACCCTATTCATATTAACGGCAACGCCCCTAATCGCTGCATCAATCGCATGGGTCTGGATAAGGGAGAAGCCGCATCCCTTCACTTGGGTGGCGATGACGTTTGCCGCCTGCGGCGTGTTCCTGATGTTGGGTGACGGGCTTTCCAATGGTCGAATCGGCGGGAATCTACTTGCGTTGGTTTCCGCCATTGCATTCTCCATCATGCTCACAATTGCCCGGAAGGGGGAAAAGACCGACATCCTCGGCGGCACGTTCGTGGCCGGGGCCCTCGCAGGGCTGTATGGGCTGCTGTTCTCGCTGACCGTGAGTAACGGACTGGCAGTGAGCAGGGACGACCTGCTAATTATTCTTGCGATGGGTGCCTTTGCCATCGGGCTAGGCATTGGCCTTGTAACTTGGGGAACACCGTACATTCCCGCCGCTGAAGTCAGCGTGCTTGTCTTGCTGGAAAGCGTGCTCGGCCCGCTCTGGGTTTGGCTGTTGAACTTCGAGGTCGTCACCAGGCTGGAACTCGCAGGCGGTGGGATCGTTTTTTTGTCAGTGGTCATTCTTTCGGCCGTGACCGGCAGGAAAAGCCTTGCAGTCCGTTCGATTTGGAACAAGTAGAATGCTGATTGGCGAATCCTGGACCTGCACACGTCAGCGCCAAGCGAGTTCACCGGCTGTTTCAAATCAAGCAGTCTGCGCCAGCGCCGTGCACATTTAGGTCGGGCCTGAGATGTGCCAGCCCGGCCCGAAAAGAATCGCCTGCGAGGCGGGCATTCGGAAAAGCATACGTTGATAGAGAGCTTCAATGGAAAACGATAGAAAAAGGGGACTGTCCCGCACATTGACCGACTACGGCGACCGGGATTTCTCGATCTATTTGCGACGCTCCTTTGCGCACTCCATGGGCTATTCTCGCCAGATGCTTGACAGGCCGATCGTGGGGATTGCCTACACGCACTCTGGATTCAATAACTGCCACAGGCATTTCCCCGAACTGCTCGATGCCGTCAAGCGTGGCGTGACCGCCGCTGGTGCTTTGCCGCTGGAATTCCCGACAGTGTCGCTAGGCGAGGTGTTCCTGAATCCGACGAGTCTCAAATTCCGGAATCTAATGGCAATGGATACCGAGGAGATGATCCGTGCCCAGCCGATGGACTCGGTCGTGCTCATGGGGGGGTGCGACAAGACTGTCCCAGCACAGTTGATGGGGGCTGCCTCTGCCGATCTTCCAGCCGTCCAGCTTGTTGGCGGGCCAATGATGACGTCGCGTCGCGAGGGCGAAAGGCTTGGCGCGTGCACCGACTGCCGCCGTTTCTGGGCGCTATTCAGGTCTGGCGAAATCGACCAAGCCACGATCAGGGAAGTCGAGGGGCAGCTTGCGACGACGACAGGCACGTGCGCGGTAATGGGAACGGCGTCCACCATGGCGTGCATCGCCGAGACTCTGGGAATGGCCTTGCCGGGGACGTCCGCCATTCCCGCCGTTCATGCGGACCGGTTGCGTGCGGCGGAAGCCACCGGAATGGAGGGTGCGCGGCTAGCGGTTTCGCCGCTCAGCCCCAGTCAAATAATCACTCCAAAGTCGGTCGAAAATGCACTGCGGGTCCTGCTGGCCATTGGCGGGTCGACAAACGCTATCCTGCATCTGACCGCAATTGCCGGCCGGTTGCGCATTCCGGTTACGCTTGGCCGGCTGAACGAGCTGTCCGAAACCACGCCGGTTCTGGTGAACCTAAAGCCGGTCGGAAACAGCTACATGGAGGATTTCTTCCATGCCGGAGGCACCGGGGCGGTGTTGCGGGAATTGCGGAACAGTCTGCATCTCGACTGCATGACAGTGACGGGCAAGACTCTTGGAGAATTGATCGACAATGCACAGGATTCACGAGACCACTCGGTCATTGCCGCCTTCGACCGCCCCTTTGAGCCGAAGGGAGGGCTTGTTGCGTTGCACGGTTCGCTGGCCCCGTCTGGAGCGGTCCTGAAACGCTCTGCCGCTGATCCAGCATTGTTCGAGAGTGAGGGCAGGGCGATTGTATTCGATTCTCTGCGGGATCTGGCGGAGCGCATTGATTCACCGGACCTTGACGTTGAGGCAGACGATTTTCTCGTGCTTCAGAACGCCGGTCCGACGAGCGACGCGGGAATGCCGGAAGCGGGATACCTTCCGATTCCGAAAAAACTTGCGGCCAAAGGTGTAAGGGACATGGTCAGGATCTCCGACGCGCGCATGTCTGGAACCGCCTACGGAACGGTTGTGCTTCATGTGGCGCCGGAGGCGGCCGTCGGCGGCCCCGTCGGACTGGTGAAAAACGGAGACCGAATTCGGCTTTCCGTCGACAAGAGACAACTGGACCTGCTTGTGGGGGATGATGAGCTTGCCCGCCGCAAGTCTGCATTGAAGTCTGCCGAGTCCGCAACGGCCGCATCCAGAGGATATGACCGACTGTATCGCGAGGAGGTGCTGCAGGCTGACAAGGGGTGCGATTTCCAATTCCTTCTTCCAACTTGCTCGACAAGTGGGAAATGAACCGGCATCGAGAGGCAGATGTCGCTTTTTCAGATTCCCGACGTGCCTGATGGGTGGAAAAACTGCGACCGGATCCATGACCAGAAATGCGAGGCTTGTTCCCGATTGCGCCGAGGGATGCGGTTGGCACAGGTCGAGATGAGGCTAGGCGATCATGGCTGTTGAAAGCAATCTCAGCACTGGATCGATCCCCGCGCACTTCCGCAACATCGCCGTCCCGAGCGCCGTCGGGTTGATTTTCACCACGCTCTACAATGTGGTGGACATGTACTTTGCGGGCATGATCTCGACTGACGCACTGGCGGGGCTTTCGATATCATTCCAGATTTTCTTCATACTGATCGCTTTGGGGTTCGGAATCAACTCAGCCATGGGAGCGATCGTTGGCAGCGCGATGGGTGCAAAGAGGTTCGGGCGAGCCAAGGAAGTTGCATGCCAAGGGGTCACATACTCGATAGGCGCGTCAATCCTGCTCGCCGCTATCGGCTACGCGCTTCTGCCACTCGGGCTGAGGATAGTTTCCGAGGCAGGCTCCTACAGGGACGCGGCATCATCATATCTCGAGTTGCTGCTGTTCGCCACGCCGTCGTTCCTGGTCGCTTTCGGCGCAAACGGAATCCTGACCGCGCAGGGAGACGCGGTTTCAATGCAAAGAGCCCAGATAGTTGCGTTCTTCGCGAACGTGTGCCTGAATCCGGTCTTCATTTTTGGGATTCCTGGTGTTTTCGAAGGGGTCGGATTTGATGGAATCGCAATTTCAACAATTGTTTGCCAGACTGGGGTGCTTGCCTACATTTTGTACCGCGTGTCCAATTCAGGCATAATGAAGGACTCTGGCCGCGCCACCTTCAATCCCCATTGGGCTACCGTCAGAGAAATTACGACGCAGGCGCTGCCACCGACTTCGGCCATGATCGTCATGATGCTTGGAGGGTTCATTGTGCAGTACTTTCTCAAGGACTTCGGTCCGGAGGCGCTGGCCGCCTACGGGGTCGGGCTCCGGGTCGAGCAGATGCTTCTCCTTCCCGGGTTCAGCCTGACGATCGCCCTTCTCCCCATCGCTGCACAGAATTTTGGTGCCGTTGAGTACGACCGAGTTCGGGAGGCCTTTGCATTTTGCTGCAAGGCGGGTATCGCAGTGATGCTCTGCGGATCGCTCATCCTTTGGTTCGCCGCAAGGCCCGCGATGAAATTTTTCTCCTCCGACCCTGAAGTGGTGCGAATCGGCGGCGACTACCTGAATGTGGATGGCTTCATTCTTCCCGTTTACATTCTGCTGTTCGCGATGAATTCTCTTCTGCAGGCACTCAAGCGTCCCATGTGGACGCTCTGGATCGGAATCTACCGGCAAGGGATCGGTATAGCGCTGTTCATTTCGATCTTCGTCTTGGTACTGAACATGGACACTTGGGGCGTGTGGTTTGGAATTGCTGCAAGCGTTCTCACCGGATTCGTCTTGGGCCTGCATCTCACCCGCCGGGTCGCCGAGAAGGAGATTGGGGGGCTGTTTCGACCACACATGGCTGGAAATGCGTAGCGCACTGCCAGCCAAGGGAGGATTGCACCAGAATCCGCGCCGCCGGAAATCTGGATGCCCGCGACGCGGAATGCATCGCCCTGAAAGAATCCCTGATGA
Organism: Paracoccaceae bacterium; assembly: GCA_963422275.1. GTDB lineage: Bacteria > Pseudomonadota > Alphaproteobacteria > Rhodobacterales > Rhodobacteraceae. The sequence continues at coordinate 78,245 of OY729418.1, read as the reverse complement.
GTCACGTGTCGACTGATCGAGAAATACTCGAGGAACTGTTTCGCGTGGCAGTTTCGGCTGCTGATCCGGAACGAGCGCTTGTTCAGCACCTTCCGCCCGACACGAACCGTCCGGTGAAAGTGATTGGGGCGGGGAAGGGATCCACGCAGATGGCCCGTGCCTTGGAGCGGAACTGGGAGGGGCCGGTCTCGGGAGTGGTGGTCACCAGATACGGTTGCGCTGTCAAGTGCGAGCGGATTCGGGTGCTGGAGGCTGCCCATCCAATCCCTGATGAAGCTGGGCTGGAGGCCTCCGTGCTTCTGTTTTCGGAAGTCGAGGATCTCGACGAAGACGATCTTGTCGTCGCGCTGATGTCGGGCGGCGGTTCAGCGCTTCTTCCGATGCCTCAGCAAGGGTTGCTGCTAGAGGACGAGATTGCTGTCAACGAGGTGTTGCTGGGATCCGGGGCACCGATCGCGGCAATGAACGCCATCAGGAAGCAGGTATCTCGAATCAAGGGCGGAAGGCTGGCGCTGGCCGCTGCTCCGGCGCATGTGATTTCCTGCATCATTTCGGATGTGCCTGGTGACGACCCGGCGCAGGTAGCATCGGGTCCGACAGTCCCGGATCGCACGACAGCGCATGATGCGCTCGCGTTGATCGAGAACTATCGCATGTCACTACCCGAGAAGATTGTCAGGCATATTCAGCGCAACGCCTTTCCAGCTCCGTCACCGAGTCACCCGCGCTTTGCCGGGATTGAGGCCAAAGTAGTGGCCTCGGCTTGCAAATCGCTTGAGGCGGCGCAGGAGCGGTGTTGCATGAATGGATTGAACGCCGTGATCCTGTCAGACGCGATGGAGGGCGAGGCTCGCGAAACGGGCCGGGTTCTGGCAACTATCGCAAAGGAGATCGCGTTGCGAAACCGACCTTTCCGCAAACCCGTCGTTCTTCTTTCGGGTGGCGAGACGACAGTAACCGTTCGCGGTGACGGAAAAGGAGGACGAAACACCGAGTTGATGCTCTCGTTTGTCTTGGAAGTGGACGGATGTTCCGGGATAACGGCGCTTGCGGCGGATACCGATGGAATCGATGGGTGTGGAGATGGCGCGGGAGCCTTCGGCACTGGAGAAACGGCAGCGAGAATGCGCCGCAACGGTTTGGACCCGCGAACTCTTCTTGCTTGCAATGATTCGTTTTCCGCGTTCGAAAGTACCGAGGATCTGCTCATCACGGGGCCGACTGGAACAAACGTGAACGATTTTCGGGCCATTCTGGTCAAGTGAGCGTGCCAATGCCGCAGTCCCCTGCCGCGATAGGCCGAATGAGCGCCCATCCACAACCAGTTGAATCGATTTGAGAAAGAGAGAATGCAGAATGGGAAGGAGATTGCGCTTTGACACCTACAAGGCACTCACATTCGACTGCTACGGCACGTTGATAGACTGGGAGACCGGGATTTCAGAGGCGCTGAAGCCACTGACAAGCAGGCTCAAGAAAAAACCGTTAAAAAAGGATCGCGTGCTTCAGATTCACGCGCACTACGAGGCCTCTCAGCAGAGCGCGACTCCAAACATGCGCTACTCGGATCTGCTTGCCGTCGTCTACCGAAGAATTGCCGAGGAATGGAATGTACCGGTGTCTTGGGAGGAGTGCGAAACATACGGGAATTCGGTGGGCAACTGGCCCACGTTTCCCGACAGCGCCGACGCGCTCGCGCGGCTCAAGGAGCGGTACATGCTCGTGATTCTGTCGAATGTCGACAACGCAAGTTTCCAGAAATCGAACGAGAGGCTGGGGGTGGAGTTCGATGCAGTCTTCACAGCACAGGACATTGGAAGCTACAAGCCGCATCTTCAGAATTTCGAATACATGCTGAACTGTCTTGCTCGAAGAGGAATCGGCAAGCACGACATCTTGCATGTTGCCGAGAGCATGTTTCACGATCATGCACCTGCGAACGAACTGGGCATACGAAACTGCTGGATCCACCGACGGAGCGGCAAGGAAGGCTTTGGCGCAACCAAGGACCCCGGCAAACGGCCTCGCTACGATCTTGTCTTTCGTTCCATGGCGGATTTGGCGGAAGCCGTGACCGCCGAGCAATAGTTGGACTGGCTCCAGCGAAGCCTGTTCAGAATCAAGTCGAAGCGATTCCTCTCCGACATCTCGAGACCAGATGATCGCCATGGACAAGATCGGCATCCAGACCGGGCAGGGGAATGCAGCGGGCCAAGCTGCGGCCGATCAATGGAAACCGAGACGAGATCGTGCCAGGTTCCACTGCGCCCCAATATGCAGCCATCGGCACGTGGAAAGGATACTTGACGGCTCGGAGGCATCCTTCTGAACTGGAAGCGCCAAGTGTGCGACTCAGGCGTCAAGGTTCAGCGACTGTTCGAGGATTGCAGGAATGCGAGTCGGCGGCAGAAGTGCTGGAACTGACTGAAAGCTGCAAGGGGAACGAGCGTGGAGTCCGGCGACATCGGGCTTTCGGGGAAGGACAGGCTGGCCGCACGGCGCGAGTTGAGCATTTCGGCGGCCTACATCCCGAAATCGAACGAATCTTCGTCTTTCTGCGCCACTGGGCCAAGCAAGGGGTGCGGGTGTGCCTGTTCGAAGCGCTGGCGACGGGCTCGCTAGGATCTCTTCATCTCCTGGACTCCTCGGTGGTGCGCGCCCACCAGCACGCCGCGGGCGGAAAAAAGGGGGTCCGGATCACGCCATCGGACGCTCGCGAGGCGGGCTGAGCACCAAAATCCACGTCGTCGTCGACGGCCGCACCATCCTCAAACTCATTGCCGACCATGGCTCTTGCCCCCCCCCCCACACATCCCGACCCAACGGGATCGCCGGGAGCAGCGCTCGGTGCCCGATCACCTGTACCGCCAACGCAACCTCGTCGGACGCTTCTTCAACAAGCTCAAGCACTTCCGAGGCATCGCGACCCGCTATCACAAGCTCGCAAGAAACTTCCTCGCCGCAATCGCCCTTGCCTGCATCCGCCTCTGGATCAAAATCAATGAGTGCACGACCTGGCCGGTGCCGTTTGACCACCTCCAGCGATTGCTGCATGCCGCCCCAATGCTTGGCCGCTCCAGCAAACCCAAGGCCTGTGACAGAAAGTCTCAGGACCCTTTTCGATGCTGCGGTTCTGTCTTGAGTCCACAGGGTCGTTGCCCAGAGGCCTTGGATTGTAAAACAGAATGGCCTTTTGGCGCTGTATCTTGAGCAATGCCGCTTGACGGACTTCGTTTTCGCCATGTCCCAGTGCTCTGAATCCAACACTTGGATCCCTGTTTTCCGTGCGGCGATGATCCTGTGCGGGTCGGCGCGGTCCAGGTGAACGGCTTGGCTTCCCGCGTGCTGCGCTCATCGATGAAGCGGCCGATGGCCGCCTCGCATTCGCCGGCAGAGTCAAAGACCGCGCGTTTCAGGCATCGCTTGCCTGCCGCCCTGCGAAACTGCTTCGCGCAATGCCGCCAAAAAGGAAATCCACTTGGACCCGTTTGTCCCGCACAACCACTGGCGGGTTGATTCCAAAGTTTAAACCTTCTTTTCATGGCTGCGGTGATTTCGTTGGAGCCAGCGGTCCAGGCGAAGGGTTTTGCCTGAGTGGAGTTGTGCTCTTCGATGAAGCGATGGATGGCGTGCTGGAGACGCCTTCCCGTCAGTTTGGCGAAGAAGCCTTGCACCGCGTTCAGCCATTGGCAGGAGGGGGGGTAAAGCGGAAGGTCCAGGGCGGGTGGCAGTCGAGCGCTTGGACATTCGTCCTCTCATCGATCGACAGAACCGCTGCATGGGCTGGCGGAACGACGGGGAGACCGACGATGCTGGCCAGATTCCCGAACAAGTCCGGATCGGGCGAAAGCTTGAAATGCCGCTGGCGCTGCGGGGCCAGGCCAGGTGCCTTCCAGGTCGCGTATACCGTTGAGCAGCCCGCCGCATTCGCCACCTTGGCCAGTGCTCGCAGCGTTCAGCGGATCGCCTCACGCACTCTGACGAGACATGTTGAAAATCTGCAGCGAGCGCTCCTTAACCGCTTGCGGTGGTGGGCGACCATCGTTATGGCCTCCTTCGCAATCTCAGTTCGGATGCCCGCGCTCGTCGGGCCGTCAGCTTGAAACAGAACAGCCCTCAGTCCGGCTTGGGGCAGCTCCCCACGCTTGGGGGACAGGCGCGACTCGCACCTGATCCGTGCTGTGATTGTGACGGCCCGGCACCATGTCTGGGACGATTCGCTCAAACAGCACCTGGAGGGTTCCGTGCAACATATTTATCGACACTTCACGATCGCTGGCGGTCTGCTGCTTCTCGCAGCTTGCGGGGGAGGGGCGCCAGTCTCCGAAATTCCATTGCCTGCCGACAATTCCGCTCCTTCCAATCTGGCCTCGAAGGAGAGTTTGCCTGTCGACAATTCCGTTCCTCCCAATCTGGCCTCGGATCTGACCTCGGACGAGATTGGCGCGAAATTCAGCGATTTGGACAAGGCGGCCGACTCGCTTCTCCTGAGCGATTATCTGGTGTTCAGTCAAAGCGTTCAACCTGAACGCTTCGATGTTTCCTGCAGCAGCTCCGGCAAATGCGATGTAGCGCTTGGCCGCGGATTGACAATGACTGTTCGATCTTCCTTTCTCGTCGGTAACAACGCGATATTCAACGTGGGCACAAAGTACAAGGCCGTCGGGAAACACAATGGCATTCCTCTTTTCCGAGGGCGCGGTCAGATGGGTATCATCGATCGGTCTGAAAACGTCCCGGTTGTCGGTTACGGTGGTTGGCTCGATCACGGCTACTTCGTAGTGAATACGGGGGTCGCAGGCGAACCCGCACAGGTCGTCAGCTATTCCAAGGGAGAAGCCTCGGGCACGAACCCTGACCCCAGCGGCGGCAGTGGCACCTGGACTGGTGTCATGGTCGGTTCGGACGCAAGTCAACCACCTAAACGCTTCAATTTCATCCGAGGGGATGCCAAAATCACCATAGACGATTTCTCGAAGCCGGAATTGGATATTGCTTTCACGAAAATCCAGGACCGCGACGCCCGCAAAAACCACGACGACATGAAGTGGACCAACGTCAAGATGGAGAACGGTGAGTTCAAGGAGAAAGAATCGAACAGGGACTCGATCCAGGGCAGGTTCTATGGCCCGAAGCATAATGAAGTCAGCGGTGTCTTCGAGCGCGACCAAATCATCGGCGCGTTCGGCGCCAAGCGCCAGTAGCTCTGCGAATCCTGACGGTCCGAAAGACTCGTCTGTGTGCGGCGGCGCTGGTCGCCGACCTGTCCTGTGATGATGGTTGGTCGGGCGTGCCCGAGTGCACCGCAACCGGGCACGGCTGACGAAGGCGCATCACAGCGAAGCGAAGCGCAACGCCTTGCCGGCGAAATGGCAAGAACGGCAGAGCGCTGGATGGAGGCGGGCGAACCCGAAAAGGCCCTCGGTGTTGCACCGCGTCATGCGGGTCGCACGTGAACACGGCTCGGACGCGACAACGAGGCTCCGCGGCGACCTTCCGGGACGTGCAGCGCAAAAGCCGCAGCTGCCGCCAACGGTGCGGCGCAACTCCGTGTCCGCGCCGTTGACGAACATCAGAGGCGCAAAAGGGTCAGACAGCGTGAAATACCGGAACTCGTCCGAGTCGAGGCTACAGCCGTTATTGCTCAGCACAACGCCACTGACCATCACAAGCATACCCGTATCCTCAACCTGGCGGATGGAGCGTCGAAACGCATCTGTCCGGGTCAGGCACACGCGGCGCTGCACTGGATCGAAGTTCAACGTCTCGTGCATCCGGGCCGCAATCTCATGCGAGGCATCCTTGACCATAGCACCACCGACGAACCCGAGTTCAGGTTGGCGCACGCCCCGAACGAAATCGCGGTACCAGCTTTACCGTTCCCGACAAACGCAGATCGTGTCCTTAAGGTTCGGGACCAGTCGACTTACTGGTTTTCCGGCGAAAGTGCGGAAGTCAGGGATGGGGACAGTTTCCTCCAGTGGTTCCGTGAGAAACAGATAACCTACCGGTACATGGACTTCACGGGCGAAGACCTCCACCTGCTTCAGAGTCGGCTGGGTCTGGCAACTTTCCCATTCCGTAGGTTTCTTGAATTTTCCGGAAAGTTCATCCCGCGCCAAGCAGAGCAACGCGGGATTGACAGCCACGCGGGTCACACGACAATCTTCAGCATCCTTTCCGCCTCGCCGAGCAAGTCCTCCATCGCCGGGTCGCTCAGGTTGCAGAACAGCTGCACGCAGTGCACGTGCAGCATCGCCGGCAGCGGATGCGGCTGTCGCCCCTTGCAGACGCCCTTGGGGCAGATCGGTGCAATGCGGGCTTCCGAGCTTGTGATAGCGGGTCGCGATGCCTCGGAAGTGTTTGAGCTTGTTGAAGAAACGTTCGACGAGGTTGCGTTGGCGGTACAGGTGCTCAGCCCGCCTCTCGAGCGTCCGATGGCGTGGTCCGGACCCCCTTTTTTCCGCCCGCGGCGTGCTGGTGGGCGCGCACCACCGAGGAGTCCAGGAGATGAAGAGATCCCGGCGAGCCCGCCGCCAGCGCCTCGAACAGGCGCTCCCACACTCCTTGCCTGGCCCAGCGGTTGCAGCGGTTGCAGACTGTCGCATGCGGCCCGCAGCGTTCCGGAAGGTCGCTCCACGGCGTGCCGGTGCGCAGGATGTGAAAGATCCCGCTGATCACCCGCCGGTCGTCCACCCGTGGAACACCCCGCGGCTTGTCAGGCGGCAACGGCGAGATGATCGCCCATTCCGCATCCGTCAGATCGTGCCGGCCCTGCATCTTCAAGCTCCCACTGTTTGGAAGCTTGAAGCACATCAGAGCCGGAAAGAAATCCCTTTTCCTTTATGAGTACACGACCTAGGTCGAACATCTCGGCGATTGCGCGCTGTCGCTGAAGAGCAGCCAGGGCACCCTCGCGACGATGCGAACCTGCCTAAAGGATCTAGAGAGCGCTGAGAGCATGAGCGTTTTCAAGGACTTGGATCTGGACACGGGCGCATCGGGACGCGGACGGCGGCGGTCTGCACCGACATTGGCTGGCTGCAGGAGGTGCACCGATAGCCCGGGTTGACGGTGGTCGGAAAGGTCGCGGCGACACGCGAGATCAAGGGCCGGGCAACAGCGGAAACGCACTGCTGTCCGACGAGCCGGAATTGATGCAGCAACACCTCTCGAACGCGTTGCACTAGATGCTCAATGGGATGTTGAACGAGGACCGGTAGCGCAACCGGAAGAGCGACGCCTCGAAGAACCTTGCAGTGATGTGCCGTCTGACGCTGAACATCGCGTGTGTCGTGCCGGGCGCGTGCTGGATGCAGGGCAAGCTGAAGTGTGCCTGCTGGAACGGTGACACCCTGCTTGACCTGGCCCGCGCCGCCGTCGGAAGAAAAAATTGAAAAGTAATTGCCTTGGCTTCAGCAGGCACAGAGATTGCAAAATTCTTGAAAAGCGTGTAATCTCCCACTTCCAGTTGACACTTGGACGAGATGCAGACTCCGTGAGCGAAACCAAACGCATCTACATAAAGTCTTACGGTTGCCAGATGAATGTCTACGACAGCGAGCGGATGGCCGAAGCGATGGTCGAATCCGGATTCGCGGAGACGGCCAAAATCGATGAGGCGGACGTGGTCGTACTGAACACGTGCCACATTCGGGAAAAGGCCACCGAGAAGATCTATTCCGAACTCGGGCGGCTGAAGTCGCTGCGGGCAAGAAACCCCAACCTGAAAATTGCCGTTGCGGGATGTGTGGCGCAAGCCGAGGGAGAGGAAATTGTGCGGCGGCAGCCGATGGTTGATATCGTGGTTGGCCCACAAGCCTATCACAGACTCCCATCGATGGTTGACAAAGCGCGAGCCGGCAAGCCGCAGGTTGACGCGGATTTTCCTCGCGAGAGCAAGTTCCTTCACCTTCCGAGCAACCCGGCAAAGCGGAGGCGACCGTCTGCTTTCTTGACGATTCAGGAAGGCTGCGACAAGTTCTGCACATTTTGCGTCGTCCCTTATACGCGTGGCAGCGAGACGAGCCGGCCCGTCGCCCAAGTTGTCGAAGAGGCAAGCAGCCTTGTTGCCCGCGGCGCCTGCGAAATCACGCTGCTTGGCCAGAACGTGAATGCCTATCTCGGGCCGGGGCCGGATGGTGCCGACTGGCCTCTTGCGCGGTTAATAGGCAAACTCGCCGAATTGGATGGTCTGCAGCGAATACGCTACACGACCTCCCATCCTCGGGACATGTCGGACGACCTTATCGAGATCCATGCGTCATGCGGCAAACTCATGCCGTACCTGCATCTTCCCATTCAGTCTGGGTCTGACCGGATTCTCGCTGCAATGAATCGCCGACACACCTCGGCGGAGTACATTAGCCTGATAAAGCGAATTCGTGCAATCAAGCCGGATATCCTATTGTCTGGAGATTTCATCGTCGGATTCCCCGGTGAAACCGAAAGCGACTTTCTGGAAACAATGGACTTGATTCAAGAAGTTGGCTACGGGCAGGCGTACTCGTTCAAGTATTCGCCGCGTCCAGGCACACCCGCAGAAGAGCTCGAGCAAGTCGATGCGGAGGAGGCCTCGGACCGTCTTCAACGTCTTCAGACGTTGATCAAGACACAGCAACAATCGGTCCAGAACGACATGATAGGAAAGGCGGTGTCGGTGCTGTTGGAGCGAAAGGGGCGATTGGATGGGCAGCTTGCCGGAAAGTCGGAGTACATGCACGCCGTCCATGTTCCGTGCGACCAAGACCGCTTGGGGTGCATTGTCCCGGTGAAAATCACGGGATCAGAGCCGAATTCGCTATCTGGTTCCGTTCTCAATTGATTGTGTCATTGCAATTTACCCGCCGTTCGAATCCGCTGATCGATTTGGAAGCGCGTTTGGATGCCGGCCTTTCGCGGTGAAACTTTGACCAGCCCGCCGCCCAAAAGGGAATGGGAACTGGTCGTTGAGCCTCAAAACCATGAGCGGATTTCAACAGGATCATGGATCAAGCCGGCACAGGCCTGTGGTGTCCATGCCTTTTCGCGCCGTATTCGGATCTGTTCCTGAAGTGCCGGTTCGGCATTGGTCTCGCTGGCGATGATGGCAAAGCATCGGGAAACCTTGAAAATCACGCATCGAGATCCAACCTCATCGATAAGAGCAAAAGGGAACAGCACTTGTCCGATTCCGGGGCTGGAGGCACCGGCGCCTCCAGCCCCGGAATCGGTAACTCGGAAGGCTTCATGGCCAAGGCCGGCGCATTTAATGAGACTGCAGGGAATCGCTTGGACATAATCGCGACGTCGACCGCAACGGAAACCTTTCTGGAGTTTCCTGACAATCGCAGGCTCGTCGAACTTTGCGGTGTCAACGACGAGAATCTGAAGCAGATTGAAGACGTTTTGGGGATCCAGATCGTGCGGAGAGGAAACCGCATTGTCCTGCTGAATGACGGCTCAATGTTGCGAAGAGGCGCAGAAACCCTGCGATACCTCTACGAGCAGCTTGAGCATGGATCTGCCGTTGACGCAGGCGAGATTGATCACGCCTTGCGGTTCAGAGCTGCATCGAAAGGCCTTCCCGAGCCTGAGGAAAGACGTGATGCCAAGGCGTTGGACGAGATCGAAATCAAGACCAAGAGCAGGAAAGTCAGACCTCGCACCTCGGCCCAAAGCAGCTATGCAAGGGCGCTGCTTGATGAAGACATAGTCTTTGGAATTGGACCCGCCGGGACGGGAAAGACCTATCTTGCCGTTGCCGTCGCTGTGGAGATGTTTCGGGCTGGCAGGGTTGATCGCATTGTGCTGTGCCGGCCTGCGGTGGAAGCAGGAGAACGCATTGGGTTCCTTCCCGGCGACATGAAAGAGAAGGTGGATCCGTTCATGCGCCCGCTCTACGACGCGCTTCATGCGTTCCTTCCTGCAAACCAGGTCGCGCGGCTGATCGACGAGAATCGGATCGAAATTGCGCCCTTGGCGTTCATGCGCGGACGCACGCTTTCCTTCGCATTCATCCTGCTGGACGAGGCGCAGAATACAACTTCAATGCAGATGAAGATGTTCCTGACACGGCTGGGAATGAACTCGCGAATGGCTGTCACTGGAGACATCACTCAAATAGACCTTCCCAAGGGGGTGGAATCGGGTTTGATCGAAGCGCGAAAATTGCTTGGAGGAATCAAGGGCATAGCCTTCATGGAACTCACATCAGCCGATGTTGCCCGGAATGCTCTCGTGGAAAGAATCATTAACGCCTATGCGCAAGGTTGAGCAGGATTCAGAGGGTTTGGTCGGCGCTCTGATCGAGGACGAACGCTGGCGAGGCATCGACATCGAGCAATTGGCAAATCGCGCGTGTGTCGCAACAATCAAGCAGGTTGGGCGGGACCCAGATACCTTGGAGATTGGATTGCTTGCCTGCGACGACCAGCGCATCGAGGAACTGAATTCGAGATTCAGGAATCTGAAGATGCCAACCAACGTGCTCGCTTGGCCGGCTCGGGAGAACGCAGGGGCACCAGTAGCGAATCTCAAATTTGAAGAACGTGAGCTTGAGAATCTGGGGGACATCGCGATTTCTTGGGACACCTGCGTTGCCGAGGCGGACGATGCTGGCCGACCGCTCGACGACCATGTGACTCATCTAGTCGTGCATGGTTGCTTGCATCTTCTCGGATATCGGCATAATTGCGACAGGGATGCTGAAGAAATGGAACGACTGGAAACAGACGTGCTTGCATCTCTCGGTGCGAGCGGTCCATTTGGAAGCGAGGTGAAACAATTCGCCGATTGATCGTGCGATAGGTGAGATGGGCGATTCAATAGAGGGTTCTCCTACGGCGGCGCGTGGCGCGCGCACGTCAGTTTCTGGAAGAGCCGATTCCAGGGAGCAACCAAGGCAGGGTCTGATTGGAAGACTGCTTGAATCCATGTCGGGTGGCGTGGAAGCGGTCTCCGAACCCGGAAAACGGCTTTCAGTCGGTTCATGGCAGGGGAATGGAGAGGCGGTTCCTAACCCGCTCGCAAAGTCCAACATAATGGTTCGGGAAGTCGCCGTTCCGAGAGCGGACATCGTGGCGGTTCAATCGACGGCAGGATTGGACGAGCTCGTCAGGATTTTCCGAGAGAGCGGACGCTCGCGGTTACCTGTGTTCGTCGATTCTCTGGACAAGCCATGCGGGCTTGTCCATCTCAAGGACGTCGCCCTCAGGCATGGGTTCAACGGCGGCATCGAGGACATCGATCTGAAAAAGATGGCGCGCCCGCTACTGTATGTTCCGCCGTCGATGCCGATCAAAGTCCTGCTGCAGAAGATGCAGGCAGACAGAACCCACATGGCATTGGTAATCGACGAATACGGCGGTGTGGACGGACTCGTTACAATCGAGGATCTGGTCGAGCAGGTTTTTGGGGAAATCGATGACGAGCACGACGAGACCGAGAGAGAGCCTGATTGGAAAATGGAGCGGCCCGGCATTTACTTGTGCTCGGCAAAAGCGCCATTGGGCGAATTTGCAAAAATGGTTGGAAGAGAGCTTGTCGACGAGGAGGACGAAGAGGAAGTCGGCACCTTGGGTGGCCTTGTCTTCGTGCTTACAGGCAAGGTTCCCGCAAGGGGCGAGGTGATCGCGCACCCGTCCGGGCTTGAGATAGAGATCGTGGATGCGGATCCCAGAAGCGTGAAGAAACTGCGAATCCGAGTTGATCCTGAATGAGCCAAACTCCCGAATCATTCTTGAACTGACCGCACTTGGACGAATTCCCACTGTAGGCTGGAAAGCATGCGGTCTGCAGTTGCTGTTAGGCGGCTTTGCCGCTTTGGGACATCAGCCCATTGCTTGGCCGTTGGCGACCGTCGTTGCATTTGCGATCACCATTGCCGCGTTCTTGTCTTGTACAGCTTGGAGATCGGCCGCCCGAATCGGTTGGTTTTTCGGGGCGGGATATTTCGCGATTGCATTCTCGTGGCTTCCAGAACCATTCTTGGTATTTCCGCTCCGTCACGGTTGGGGGGCGCCGTTTGCCGTCGCGTTGATGGCCGGAGGATTTGGGCTGTTCTGGGCAGCAGCTTTCGCGGGCGCATTCTCTCTGGGATCCGGGCCGGTGACTCGCGCACTTGCGCTTGCATGCCTGATTATGGCAGCGGGGGCATTGCGGGAGAGCCTCTTTACCGGCTTTCCCTGGGGGTTGCCGTCTTATGTCTGGGCAGAGACTCCCGTTGCCCAACTGCTAGCTTACATCGGGCCGCATGGCCTGACAATGTGCACGCTTTTGGCCGCCGCAAGTCCGCTGCTTCTCCGACGGCTGTGGGCGGGAGTCGGACTTGGCGCGGTCTTGGTCGCGACAGGATGGGCAATCGGGGCTGTGCGTCTTTCCCGTGACGCACCTTATTTGGACGACCCACCAGTAGTTCGCATTGTTCAGCCAAACATTCCGCAAGACCAAAAGTGGAACCGAGATTTGCAGCAGGAAAACTTTTTGCGACTCCTCGCGTTGAGCCGTTCGGACGTGAATGGCCGCCGCCCCGATCTTGTCGTGTGGCCGGAAACCTCGGCTCCGCAACTGCTGCGTGACGACATTGATGAGATACCGGTTATTTCTCAGGCGGCCGGTGGCGCGTCGACCGTGTTTGGCGTCAGGCGCTTCAGCGAGGGAAAAATCTACAACAGCCTTGCCGTGGTTGCTCCAGATGGAAGTGTGACAGGCACATACGACAAGCGTCATCTAGTTCCCTTCGGCGAGTACATCCCGTTTTCAGAGCTCATGTCGGCTTTCGGAATTGACGGTCTTGTGGAGGGGGCCGGAGGATTCAGTCGAGGTGCCGGCCCGGCAGTGATTGACACCGGAGTCGCCGGCGCGCTGCAAATTATGATTTGCTACGAAATAGTGTTTCCGCGGGAGGTGCGCTCGCAGGACCGTTCCAATGGCATGCTTCAGATAACGAACGATGCATGGTTCGGAAGCTTTTCCGGTCCGCAGCAGCATTTTGCGCAGGCCCGGATGCGGGCCATCGAACTCGGGCTGCCCCTGATCCGGTCGGCCAACACGGGAATATCGGCCATGGTCGATCCGTACGGTCGCGTAGTCGCGCAAATCCCGCTCGGCGAACAGGGAGCGATCGATGTGAAATTCCCGGCAGCGCTTTCGCCGACAGTCTATGCACGGATGGGAGACTTGCCGGCTGGTATCTTGTGGGCGCTGATCATGGGATGGCTTGCCTTGCGACGGGCAGGAAGTCTATATTGACGACTTCTGACCCGCAGTCGGCCGCCTGTCGTCTGGCTTGGTAGATTGAGTTCCTTAGAGGAGATGGTGGCATGACGCCTGCGCGATCCTATCTCTTTACGTCAGAATCTGTATCGGAAGGGCATCCGGACAAGATCTGCGACCAGATATCGGACGCAGTCCTGGATGCCTACCTTGCCGAGGAGCCGAATGCGAGGGTAGCATGCGAATCCTTGGCGACGACGGATCTGGTCGTTGTTGCGGGAGAGGTTCGAGGCCCGGAGGCCGTCAACGACCGCATCGAGGAGATCGTAAGGAATTGCGTCAGGAAAATCGGGTACGAACAGGCTGGATTCCACTGGAACGAACTCAAGGTGCAAAACTTCCTTCACAAGCAGTCGAAAGACATTGCACAGGGAGTTGACGCAGTGGGAAGTCTTGGCGAAGGGGCCGGAGACCAGGGTTTGATGTTCGGTTATGCGGTCAACGAGACCCCCGAACTAATGCCTGCCCCGATTCACTACGCTCACAGGGTACTCCAGACATTGGCGGAGGCCAGAAGGGACGGCTCCGAAACGCAGCTCGGTCCCGACATGAAGTCGCAGTTGACATTCCAGTACAGCAATGGAAGTCCGCAGAAGGTCACCTCGGTCGTTATTTCCGCGCAGCATTCTGACGAGACGCTTTCGTCGGACGATGTCCGCCAGATTGTAGAGCCGCATGTCCGGAGATCTCTTCCCAATGGCTGGATTGACGTGGAAACGAAGTGGTTTGTCAACCCCACGGGAAAGTTCGTGATTGGAGGCCCCGACGGAGACTGCGGACTCACCGGCCGGAAAATCGTCGTCGATACTTACGGGGGGGCGGCTCCGCATGGCGGCGGTGCGTTCTCTGGAAAAGATCCAACCAAGGTTGATCGTTCGGGAGCATATGCCGCGCGGTATCTCGCCAAGAATGTCGTTGCCGCGGGCCTCGCAGAGCGGTGCACAATACAAATTTCCTATGCGATCGGAGTTGCGGAGCCGCTGTCGCTCTACGTCAGAACGCACAAGACCGGCAAGGTGGATGCAAATCGCATCGAGAAGGCAGTGCGGAGCGTCATGGACTTGACACCGAAAGGCATCAGGAAGCACCTTCAGCTCAGTCGCCCGATCTACCAGCGCACCGCCAGCTATGGCCATTTTGGCCGCCTGCCAACAGATGATGGCGAGTTCTCTTGGGAGAGAACGGATTTGGTAGAGGCTCTCCAAAGAGCGGTCTAGACTTTTCGAGCGCGTTGCGGTCGTTTCCCGCACAGGTTTCGCGACCGCGGTCAGGACAAGCGTTCAATGTCGAAAAATCCATCCGCACATCCGGCCCGAAGGCGAAACTTTTATGGTCGGAACCGGGGAAAGCGGCTTCGGCCCGGCCAAAAGAAATATCTCGATGAGCATCTTCCGCTGCTGGTTCCAGACGGCTTTTCGCTTGAGAGGAATCCGGAGAGGCATCCAGTGGATATCTCTGAAGTGTTTGGCAGAAGCGGGCCAGTCTGGCTCGAGATCGGGTTTGGTGCCGGCGAGCATCTGGTGGACGTGTCCGCAGAGCATTCCGATATCGGAATGATTGGCTGCGAACCATTCATGAATGGCGTCGCGTCGCTCTTGCGGAAGCTCAGCAAGCATTCTTTTGGGAATGTCCGGATCTATCCCGGCGATGTTCGTGACCTGTTTGACGTTCTTCCGACTGCATCGATTCATCGGGTCTTCTTGCTTTACCCGGACCCGTGGCCGAAGCGCCGCCACCATCGACGTCGGTTTGTGACTCCAGAGCATATCGAGCCGCTGTCTCGCGTCATGGCGAATGGAGCCTTGCTGCTGATGGCGACCGACGTTCCAGGCTACGCGCGCCAGGCGATCGAGCAGGTGAACCTGAATGCGGGCTTCGAATGGACTGCAGAGTGCTGCGACGACTGGCGGCGGCCTTGGAAGAACTGGAACTCCACAAGGTACGAGTTAAAAGCCCTGCGCGAAGGCAGGCAACCCATATATCTGGTGTTTCGCCGCAAGTTCCGGAACACTGAATTGCAAGATAGATAGCCGCGCCGGGCATGAAAGCCGGCCGGGAGCAGGTTGCTCTTCAAGGAGGTGATCTGCAGGATCAATGATGCACCGTGACTCCTGCTTGGGTGCGGCAGTTGAGGGTTACGACTGTCCTACATCTTTCGTTGGCTCCAAGCCGATCAGGGCACCAATTCCTGCCATCAACTCCATGAACCCGGGAAAGCTGGTCGATATAGGCGTGGCATCGTCTATCGAAACGGGATTTCGCGATCCGAGACCGAGACAGGCGAAGCTCATTGCAATTCGATGATCGAAGAATGAGCGGCATGTCGCCCCGCCCTTCACGTTGCCTGTTCCGTTCCCGATCACTGTCAGCTCGCCTTGGTCCTCGCGGGTCGCAACGCCGCAGGCCGCGAGACCCTCGGACATCGCCGCGATCCGGTCCGACTCCTTGATGCGCAACTCCCTGATCCCGCGCATCACGGTCTCGCCTTCAGCGAATGAAGCTACAGCGGCCAGCACCGGGTATTCGTCGATCATTGTTGGGGCGCGTTCAGGTGGCACCTCGACTCCGCGAAGCGGCGAATGGCGAATCCGAAGATCGGCAACAGGTTCGCCGCCTTCGGCCCGTCGATTCGCGAACTCAATGTCAGCCCCCATTTCCTCAAGCGTATTGTAGAATCCGATGCGTGTCGGGTTGACGCCGACTCCTGTGATCAGGAGGTCGGATCCTTCCACAATGGCGGCGGCGGCGGCTGGGAATGCCGCCGATGAAGGGTCGGCCGGCACAACCAAGTTTTGCGGCTGCAGTTCAGCATATCCGTCGAGAGTGATAACGTCGCGTCTACCGTCGTGATCGACGGAGAGCCTTGCACCGAACGCCTTGAGCATCCGTTCAGAGTGGTCGCGGGTGGCGAACTTCTCGGCAATGACAGTCTGGCCTGGGGCATTCAGGCCGGCAAACAGGATCGCGGACTTGACCTGTGCCGACGGAGCGGTCAGTTCGCAATTGACCGGAATCGGGTCATTCGCACCCGCAATCGAAACTGGAAGAAAACCGCCTTGGCGGAATCGGCACTTTGCGCCAAACGCTTGCAATGGATCGGTTATGCGGCGCATCGGGCGAGATCGGAGCGAGTGGTCGCCGGTAAATACAGCGTGAATTGGCGTTGTCGCCATGGCACCCATGAGCAGGCGAACACCGGTACCGGCATTCCCGCAGTCAATTATATCGTCCGGTTCCGCGAATCCACCCGTTCCAGCACCGTATATCGACCAGTCGCCTGAGTTCAGCTTTTCCGCGCAGGCTCCGAACTGCCGAACCGCGCGGATGGTAGCCAGCACATCCTCGCCTTCGAGAAGGCCGGAAATGCGCGTTTCTCCAACGGCAAGCGCACCGAGAATTACGGCCCTGTGCGATATTGACTTGTCACCGGGAATCGTCGCGACCCCCTTGATGGGACCGCTGGGGCACATTGTCATCAATTGTGGTTTTCCGGTGTTCATTCCCATCGTGGCCAACCAGTCAGCTTTCGGTTCACCTATAGCCAAAGCGCACACGTTGTCCACAACGCCAGTGCGCCCGCCTGGATGCAAATCGGATTCGCATTGATCAGCCAAACTCGTTGGCAGATTCAAGCACCACTTTGGATGCTTCCATGAATGCGCAGGATGTCATCGACCTCCGAAGACCTGACCAAGTGCCTTTCAGCATTCCTGCCGGGTGCCAGCATGGTGGGAGATGACAGGATATCGCGACGGTCACCCGGCACGAAGGCTTTGAATGGACTCGTCGCAAGCACTGCTGTCTCGCCCATCTCAACAGAGGACGGCAGATCATGGCACATGACAGCCAAGACAGTGGGCCACTATCCTTGTCAGCTTGAATCCGCGAGACGGCTATGCCGCCCTGCGAGCATCGAAAACCAAGGAACGGATTCGGCTCAGTGAGCCCCGACCGGCATTCAACAGCAAGGAAAGCGCCCGAAAAGTCCATGGCGCAACGGAAAGAAAGAAGCACAGCGCAAGACAGCGCCATTCCGGCCATCAATGCGCCTATTCGTCACCTATCCGGCCCCCGGCCCGTGTTCAAGACGGCTGAATGATCTTCCGCCTCTCTGTTGCGGCACGGTCGGCTTTGCCTGCACATCGCGCGTTGTTTCCAGAAAGTCGATTCGAACTGGATAACATTGGGTCGCACTTGGAATTCCGGGCAGGCCAGTCGTATAGAAAGGCTTCAGGAACTTGACCCTGTGCGGCACGCATGGCTGGAGCGAACTCGAATGGCGTTCATCGTGGCGATTGACGGGCCGGTCGCGGCAGGAAAGGGAACGATCGCGAAGGAAATCGCGAAGCATTACGACCTTGCCCATCTTGACACGGGACTTCTTTACCGTGCCGTCTCGAGGGTTCTGCTGGACCGGGGGCTTGAAGTGGATGGAAAGGCGGCCAAGTCGGTCGCGCTCTCAATAACCCCTGAAGACATCGCCAGGACGGATCTACGAACCAGGGAAGTCTCGGCCGCATCCTCCAAGGTAGCGGCATTGCCCGAAGTGCGCCATGCGTTAATGCGTTATCAGCGGGATTTCGCGCGTCGTGACGGAGGGGCCGTTCTGGATGGAAGAGACATCGGCACAGTCATCTGTCCGGATGCCGACGTGAAGCTGTTTGTAACCGCGACGGACGAAGTGCGCGCGCGCCGCCGCCGCGACGAGCTTCTGCGTGCTGGCTCGAAAATTGGCTTGGACGAAGTTCTGGAAGACTTGAGAATGCGCGACAGACGAGACATGGAGCGGAAATTCGCTGCATTGCAAATGGCGTCCGATGCGGTATTGATTGACACGTCGGAAATGACTATATTGGAGGCGGCCAATCGGGCAGTTGACTTGATTGGTGAACGAATCATTGCCGGTCGGAGGGGGGCCTAGACCGGTTTTTTGTCGGAAGCCATTTCAACCGGAAGACCTGCGGAACCAACCGTAAAGGCCAGTGAATGGAATAGGAGCATGCCTGACTTTGGCTGAAACTGAATTGAAAGAGGAATTCGAAGCCCTCTTGAACGAAAGCTTCGATACACGAACTCCCTCTGAGGGAAGCGTCGTGAAGGGAAAAGTCATCGCATTGGAATCCGGACACGCTGTGGTCGATATCGGCTACAAGATGGAAGGCCGGATCGAGTTGAAGGAGTTCTCCGGCCCTGCCGAGATGGAGGACGTCGGCGTTGGAGACGAAATCGAGGTGTTCCTCGAACGCGTCGAGGACTCCCGAGGTGAAGCGGTCATTTCGCGCGATAAGGCGCGCCGCGAGGAAGCGTGGGATCGCCTTGAAAAGGCCCATGCGGGGGAATCGAGAGTCGAAGGAGCCATCTTCAATAGAGTCAAGGGCGGATTCACCGTCGATCTGGGAGGTGCCATCGCTTTTCTGCCTGGCTCACAGGTGGATGTCCGGCCAGTGCGGGACGCGACCGCCCTGATGAACATCAAGCAACCGTTCCAGATTCTGAAGATGGACCGGCGGCGCAACAACATTGTGGTGTCCCGCCGCGCGATCCTCGAAGAGAGCAGGGCCGAGCAACGCGCTGAGGTCATCAACAGGCTCAACGAGGGCGATGCGGTCGACGGCGTCGTGAAAAACATCACCGACTACGGCGCGTTCGTGGACCTCGGTGGAGTGGATGGGCTTCTCCACGTGACGGACATGGCCTGGAGGCGGGTGAATCATCCGTCCGAGATTCTCTCGATCGGAGAAACCTTGAAGGTGCAGGTCGTGAAGGTAAATCGGGAGACACACCGGATTTCTCTCGGCATCAAGCAGCTTCAGGAGGACCCCTGGTTGAGAGTGGCCGAGAAGTTCCCGATCGGTTCGAAGCACACAGGCAGGGTCACAAACATCACCGACTACGGCGCCTTTGTGGAACTCGAGCCGGGTGTGGAAGGTCTTGTGCACGTTTCCGAAATCTCTTGGACCAAGAAGAATGTACATCCGGGCCGGATCGTGTCCACGTCTCAGGAAGTGGAGGTGATGGTGCTGGAGATAGACACGGTGAAGCGCCGCGTCTCGCTGGGTCTCAAGCAGGCCATGCGCAATCCTTGGGAGCTGTTTGCCGAGTCGCACAAGGTGGGTAACCAGCTCAGCGGCACCGTGAGGAACGTTACTGAGTTCGGTCTTTTTATCGGGCTGGACTTCGACATCGACGGCATGGTCCATATGTCAGATATCAGCTGGGACCGCCCTGGAGACGAGGCGATAAAGGATTACAAGAAGGGCGACGAAGTCGAATTCTTGGTAGGCGAGATCGACGTGGAGAAGGAACGCGTAGCCTTGTCCATCAAGGGGCTGTCAGACGATCCGTTTACGGCGGCAACCGCGCGCGTGAAGCGAGGATCGACGATCTCGGTAGAGGTCTCGAAGATCGAGGACAATGGAATCGAAGTTGTTTACAACGGCACGAAGTCTTTCATTCGGCGTGGCGAGTTGAGTCGCGAGCGCAGCGAGCAGCGTCCCGACAAATTCAACGTCGGAGATGTCGTGGACGTGAAGGTCATCAGTGTGGACAAGTCCGCACGTCGGCTGGGAATGTCAATCAAGGCGCGCGAGATTTCGGAGGCGAAGGAGGCGGTCGAACAGTACGGTTCCTCCGATTCGGGTGCATCGCTTGGTGACATTCTCGGAGCTGCTCTTCAGATCAGGGATCAGGAGCAGGAAAAGGAGCGCTAGGGAACCTCTGATTTGGGGGTTTTTTTGGTTTTGGCTGTGGAAATCGCCCTTCCCGGCTGAGTCGGCCGATTTTCTGCGGGCCGGCAGCCCCGAATGCGCGTTTTCGGGGTTGAACCGCCGCCGGTTCAACCTCCGCAGGGCCGATCCGGTAGATTTTGGACATGCTTCTCCCCTATCGCGGCAAGAGTGGCTGGGCAATCATCAGGTTCGAGAAGCCCGGAAGCGGCGCAAGCCGCTGCGTGTTCCTCTGCCAGCCTCCGGCAGCGCACCCTGCCGCAGCCGAACACCCATCTCGCAATCCGGAACGGATGCTCCACCCGTGCCCGCGCCACCTCGCGATGCGCGCGCTCCGCCCGCTTCACGGTCCCGCAATGCCCGGTTTCCGGTCGCGAACGCTGGCGAGCACTTGCCGGAAGTGCCGGCGAGCGAGACCGTCCCGGCCCTCTCGGCGGCCGGGCGACTCAACGATTTCACATCGGCAGGACAGCGCGATGGCGTCCCGGCCTTGAAGTCTGGATGGCTCCACAATCCATGCTACGGCTTCGATTGAATGCACCAGGCCTGCCGTGCTGCGATGTCGGACAGGATCGGAATTCGATGTCAAGCGCGCCAATGACACCAAGCAGCGCGGTTTGCTCGAATAAGCTCCAAGACACGATGGCGGAGTTTCCGGAAACCGCTAGCCAACCTGCTGAATTCAATTCAGCGACACTTGCGGCAGAACCGTTTTTGGGCGATAACGCAATTCACCGGTTCAGCGAAATCGTTGCATGAAGGGACTTTTCTGTTCCTCTCGCTTCGGCATCCGGCGATGCCGTGCGGCGTTCGCTGAGCAGGAGGGCCAAGGTGTGCAATGGGTGAAGACCGCGCTGGCGGCAAACCAGAATCGGAGGATATCATGATTAGATCCGAGTTGGTTGAAAAATTGCAGGAAAGGTACCACGAACTGGATACGGAGGACATTCAGAAGGTTGTTGAGACAATTTTTCAAGAAATTTCGGATGCGATGGCGGATGGAGGTCGTGTCGAGTTGCGTGGATTCGGGGCATTTGGAGTCCGGGCGCGTCGGAAGCGAGTGGCCCGCAACCCACGTACGGGCGAGGCTGTTCAGGTTCCGGCGAAATGCCACCCGTTTTTCAAGACAAGCAAGCTGCTCCGTGATCGCCTTAACGAGCAGACGTAAACGCGAGTCGGGCTGTAGTGCACGATGCAGGCAGTTCGTCTTGTGCTCATGGGGATGGTCGGCGGTCTGCTGATAGTCATCTCGCTCGCGAACCGTACGCCAGTCACGCTCCGCCTGATTCCGGAAGAGATTTCCGGCCACTTCCCGAAATTGGTGCAAGTCACGGTTCCCGTTTTTCTTGTATTCTTCGGGGGAATATTTGCCGGCCTGCTGATTGGATTCGTCTGGGAATGGATGCGAGAGTACAAGCAACGCGCTGAAGCCGCTAGGAGCAAGCGCGAGATCGCGGATCTCAAAAACGAGGTGGACGGGCTGAAGAGAGCGCAGGCCGAAGACAAGGATGACATCCTGATGCTTATTGACTAGGCCCGCTCAACTGGAGTGATGCAGTCAAATGAAACCGGTGACCAAGGTCAAGATTTGCGGCCTGACACGTGGATGCGAAGTGGATGTCGCCTTGGCGGCTGGAGCCGACTATGTGGGGTTTGTGCATTTCCCAAAGTCTCCGCGACATGTTGACCTTGATGCGGCGCAAGCGCTCGCGTCTCGGGCAAAGGGGAAGGCGAAGATTGTCGTCCTTGCAGTGGAACCAGACGATGCCGGGATCGAGGAAATAGTGGAACATGTGGCTCCGGACATGATTCAGCTTCATGGCAAGGAATCGCCGGAGCGAGTCGCGGATATCAAAGCGAGGTCGAGCCTGCCCATCATGAAAGCGATTGGCATCACCTGCAGTTCAGATCTTGAAATGGTGGAGGAGCATGCCGTCGTTGCAGACCAGTTGCTTGTTGATGCGAAACCGGCATCGGGAGCGAGGATTCCTGGCGGAAATGGGCTGTCATTCGATTGGGGGCTGATCGAGGCGTTTAAGTGGCCGGGACCTTGGATGCTGGCTGGCGGGCTGGATTCCAGCAATGTCATGAATGCGATTCGGCTAACGCAGGCAAACCAAGTCGATGTATCTTCGGGCGTGGAAAGCGCACCTGGCAAGAAGGACTTGGGAAAGATTTCGGCATTTGTCAATGCCGTAAAGGATGCGGGACATGGATAGGACTCTGGCTAATTCCTTCATGAAGGGGCCGGACGAGAGCGGGCGCTTCGGACAATTCGGCGGGAGGTTTGTTTCGGAAACCCTGATGCCGCTCGTACTTGATCTCGAGAAGGAGTATGAGCACGCCAAATCCGACGACGGATTCTGGGCGGAGATGGACGATCTGTGGAAGCATTACGTTGGGCGGCCGTCTCCACTGTACTTCGCCGAGCGCCTGACCACCAAGTTTGGCGGTGCCAAGATCTACATGAAGCGTGATGAACTGAACCATACCGGCGCGCACAAGATCAACAATGTGCTCGGCCAGGTACTGCTCGCCCGCCGAATGGGAAAGACGAGGATCATCGCGGAAACCGGAGCTGGCCAGCATGGCGTCGCCACGGCAACCGCCTGTGCGCGTTTCGGCCTCGAGTGCGTGGTCTACATGGGAGTTCACGATGTGGAACGCCAAGCCCCGAACGTCTTTCGAATGAAGCTGCTGGGTGCCGAAGTCATTCCGGTGACCTCGGGGAGAGGCACGCTCAAGGACGCGATGAACGACGCGCTCAGGGATTGGGTGACGAATGTCCGAAACACCTTTTACTGTATCGGCACCGTCGCTGGACCGCATCCCTATCCGGCCATGGTGCGTGATTTTCAATCGGTGATTGGCAAAGAGGCCAAGAGCCAGATGATGGCAATCGAAGGGCGTTTGCCGGACACCCTGGTAGCAGCGATCGGCGGCGGCTCGAATGCGATGGGCCTATTCTATCCGTTCCTGGACGATTCCGGGGTCGAGATCATCGGTGTAGAGGCAGGCGGCAAGGGCGTTGACAGCAAGATGGAGCACTGTGCGTCGCTGACCGGTGGACGTCCCGGTGTCCTGCACGGAAACCGAACCTATTTGCTTCAGGATTCGGATGGCCAGATTCTAGAGGGATTTTCCATATCCGCAGGCTTGGACTATCCTGGCATTGGCCCCGAGCATTCTTGGTTGCATGAAGTCGGTCGCGCAACCTATGTGGCGATCACCGATGTTGAGGCGCTGGCGGCATTTCAGCTGTGCTGTGAGCAGGAAGGCATCATTCCCGCGCTCGAGCCGTGCCATGCCCTTGCGCATGTAGCCAAGATTGCCGGTTCCTTGCCGAAGGATCACCTAATCTGCATGAACATGTGCGGTCGCGGCGACAAGGACATTTTCACGGTCGCCAAGGTGCTCGGCATGGAAATTTTCGAGCCGGGTTGATGTTTCTCGGCGGAACTGCCCTTGGAATCTCGTTGTGCTGTTCTGCACACGGGAAGGCGAAGTCTGCAGCGATGCGCGGCAGCGCGGCAAACGAGTCTCCCAAGCGGTGGCCAAGTTTCTGGAGTGCTTGGACATGGCTATGCTGATGAGCATGCCACCAATCGTTCCCGATAGACCCCGCCTTCTGATTCTGGGTAGCATGCCTGGTCAGTATTCGCTGAACGTTCAACAATACTACGCGAACCCGACAAACTGCTTCTGGTACATCATGGGCAGGCTCTTCGATTTTCCCTCGAATCTTCCGTATGAGCGGCGTGTTGCGGAAGTCAAGCAAAGCGGGGTCGCGCTTTGGGATGTCCTCCAGTTCTGCGAGCGAACGGGAAGCGGCGACGCGAAGATCAAGACAAGTTCGGCAGTCGCGAACGACATATCTGACCTGATTGCCAAGCATTCGACCATCAATGCCGTGTATTTCAACGGTCGAAAGTCAGAGCAGATGTTTCTCCGGCTTGTTCGGCCCTCCCTCGATGGGCGAACGTTGAAGTCGACTAAAATGGCTTGCCTTCCATCCACAAGCGCGGCGCACGCAAGTTTCTCGAAAGAGCGAAAGCTGGAAGCGTGGAAAATGATCCTTGAGTGCGCAACGGAATAGGATCAACTTCCATTATGGTTGCGCATGGGGAGATCGCCAAGCTGCCCCGGTGTCCGAGGCGCACAGAGGACTCGCTGCGACTGGCAGGCGGTCTCCTTGATTGCGCTGGTTGCCAGGTCGATGGCTTCGACTGGGAAGCGGATGCGGAGTCCGAACTTGTCTCCCGACGAGGAATCTGCAGCATAGCAACATCAATTCCCGGCAATGTGCGCGGTCGTTCGGGCTATCGTCCTTTCCAGACAGGGTTGCGCTTCTCCGCGAATGCCCGCGCACCCTCCAGATTGTCCTCGGATGAATACAACTCGTCCACGTTCCGCAGGTGCCGACCAGTGATGCGGTTCATTGCGTCCTGGAATTTGCTGTCTTCGGCATCGCGAACGATCTCCTTGATGGCCGCGTAAACCAAGGGTGGACCAGAAGCAATCAGGCGTGCCAGTTCCCAAGTCTTGTCCATGAGCTCGTCAGCTGAATGAATCCGATTAACCAGTCCCCAGCGATGCGCCTCCTCGGGATCGAGCCACCGGCCGGTCAAAAGCATTTCCATCGCGATGTGGTAAGGGATTCGTTTGGGAAGTTTCACCGACGCCGCGTCCGCCACGGTTCCCGAGCGAATTTCGGGAAGAGCGAAGGACGCCGTTTCCGACGCGCAAATGATGTCTGCCGAAATCGCGAGTTCCAAGCCGCCGCCGCAGCAAATGCCGTTGACCGCGGCTATGACTGGCTTGTTCAAGTCACGCAGTTCCTGAAGTCCCCCAAACCCGCCGACTCCGTAGTCACCGTCTACCGCGTCGCCGCCAGCTGCCGCCTTCAAGTCCCACCCGGCGCAAAAGAATCTGTCTCCGCCACCCGTTATGATGGCAACTCGCAATTCCGAACTGTCTCTGAACGAAGCAAAGACTTCTCCCATTGACCGGCTTGTGGCGAGATCGATTGCATTGGCCTTTGGTCGATCCAGCGTGACCTCAAGAATTCGATCGATCTGGCGCGTCTTGATTGGCGAGTCTTTCATGATTCTCTCCTCAGAAGTGCGTCTGCCGCGACCGCCCGGTCCTGGCAGCAGAGCAAGGGATTGATTTCGACCTCTTCTAGAGACCCGTGATTGGCAACTGCGAAGCCCTGAATCGCAAGCACGGCGGAAATGATTGAATCGCGGTCGGCGGAAGGACCGCCGCGGTGGCCGGAAATCAAGGCTGACACCTTCAGCCTGTCGAGAGCCTTGGAAACCTCCGCTTCCGTCGATGGAATCAGGAGAAACTGCCGATCCTCGATCAATTCCGCAAGCATGCCTCCAGCTCCCATTGTGAGAACATATCCGTGTGCTTCGTCTCTGAAGACTCCAACCAACAGTTCGGCGACTGCGCCCATTACCATTTCTTCGATGAGATACATGTCCGTCTGCATGCCCGCCGCCGCCAATGCGAGATCCGATTCTGAACCAAGACCGAGCGCGACCATTCCCGCTTCTGACTTGTGGGCGACACCAATTCCCTTCAAGACGACCGGGAAACCAATTTCCCGTGCGCGAAGCTTGGCTTCCGCGATTGTATTCGCGACCCTGAATTTGGGAACGGTTATGCCGTGCTTTTCAATCTCGCCCTTTGCGTCAGATTCGGAAGCCAGGACCGGATGCTGGACGGGAGAGGGGAGGAGCAGCGGAGAAGCTCGCGTCCCGCTGGCGGGCTGCAACTTGGAGGCAGCCGAAATTGCCTGGATGGATTCATCTAGGCCATTCATCGGAACTATGCCGCATTCCATCAGGCGCTTGGCGATGGATTCCGGCATGAGTTCGGGGAGAGTCGCTATCATTGCAACGTTTGCCCCCGTTGTTTTCCGGGATTCAATTGCGGCCGAGACGGCGCATTCCCAATCTCGGGGGTCGCAACGGTCGGCGCGGGGAAAGTCGACGATCAGGATCGTCATTGCCAAGGAAGGATCCATCATTGCGGACCATGTCCTTGCCATGACTCCATGATCTCGCCAAATGTACGTATGGTAGTCTAGCGGGTTCGCCAAGGCCACACGGGTGCCGAGGATCGACTTCAGTGCCCTTTTCTGGCTGCCGCTTAGGGAAGGGAAGACAAGCCCGTTCGCTGCTCCGATGTCGGCAACCAGACTCGCCTCGCCGCCCGAGCAGCTCACCGACGCCACCCTGCTGGATGGCAGCGGCCCGACGACGTGAAGCAGCTTTAACGTTTCTAGGAAGGAAGACAGCGAAAAAACCTGCGCAAATCCGAGTCTCTCGATCAATGCGTCCGATCCTGCAATGCTCCCAGCAAGAGACGCAGTGTGTGAAATCGCCGCCTGCCGCGACTGGCGAGAGCGACCTGTCTTCAGGACCACGACTGGCTTTTGGAGCGCGCGCGAACTGGCTGCCAAGGTCTCGATACCGCGGATGTCGCCAAATCCCTCTACGTACATCCCAAGAGCAGTCACCCTGGGGTCCTGAAGCAGTTCGGCACCGATCTCCTCCATTCCGATCTGAGCCTGATTGCCGACCGTGGAAATGAATGCGACCGGCACCGCGCGTCTCTGCATGGTCATGTTGATTGCAATGTTCGACGACTGGGAAACGATCGCCACGCCGCAGTCCACTGACTCCAGACCATGCTGGTCGGGCCACAGCAACGTGCGATCCAGGATGTTTATGTAACCGTAGCAGTTTGGCCCTAGAATGGGCATGTCTTCCGCCGCGGAGACGAGTGCGGCTTCTAGAGCCGTGCTTCCCTTGATCTCCCCAAAAGCCTCGCTGAATCCTGATGCGAAACAGACCGCGCCTCCGGCCCCCATCGCCGACAGATCCCGAACGCATTCGACAGTCGCGTCTCGGTTCACGCCAATGAATGCGGAGTCTGGGGCACAGGGCAACTTCCTCACTGATTCGAAAGCGGGAATTCCGCAAATATCGGTTTCCGACGGATGCACTGGCCACAGGCTGCCATCAAAGCCAAGCTTCTGGCACTGCTCAAGAACAGAGCGGCACCAAGCCCCTCCGCCTACCACGGCGACCGTTTGGGGACGGAACAGGCGGTCTAGCTTCTTCACCTTCCATTCATCTCGACAATTCGGACGCAGCCGGGTGGCTTGCATCGGTTGCAGCGCTCTCTGGATGTCCAGGGGTTGATCCCATCAGCCCATGAGGTGATGCCCGCGTTCGCCGAAGCGTTGTGCGGCTCGTGGAAAGTGTCGGGAGACTTCGGCAATCGAATTCGGACTGACCCTGACAGCAAGTTCATCCGACGCTTGGCAAACTGCCCGGACCGCACCCTGTGATTTTCTCGACGGTTGAAGCATTGCAATTCGCCAGGACGGCTTGGCCGGCTCAGGAGCCGAGAGGCCGGAGAAGCTCACGGCTGATGATGTGGCGCTGTATCTCCGAAGTGCCATCCCAGATTCGCTCAACTCTTGCGTCGCGCCAAAACCGTTCAATCGGATAGTCATCCATCAGACCCATCCCGCCGTGAATCTGAATTGCAGCATCGGTCACGCGTGCGAGCATTTCGGACGCAAAGACTTTCGCACTGGCGATTTCCCGGTTGGCCGGTAGGTTCTTGTCTAGCCGGTCGGCGCTTGCGAGCGTGAGGTAGTCGGCGGCATCGATCTCGGTGACCATGTCCGCAAGCTGAAATCCAACTCCTTGGAATCTGCCTATCTTTTGCCCGAACTGCTCTCGCTCGGCTGCGTAATTGAGCGCGTAATCGAACACGCGGCGCGCCCGGCCGACGCACATCGCCGCAACCGTTATCCGAGTTGCGTACAACCATGTGTTCATCATCTCGAAGCCGCCGTCGACCGTGCCGAGCACTTGGCTGCCTGGCAACCTGCAGTCATCGAAATCCAGTATCATGTTCTTGTAGCCGCGGTGGCTTACCGAACCGTAACCATGGCGGATCGTGAATCCCGGTGTTTCCCTGTCGACAAGAAATGAGGTGATGAGCTTTTTCTTCCCTCTCGGCGTATCCTCCTCTCCAGTCGCCACGAACGCGATCACGAAATCTGCATGCTCGGCTCCCGAGATGAAATGCTTGGTTCCATTGACAATCCAGTCGCCGCCGTCTCTTGCAGCGGCGCATTTCATGCTTCGAATGTCGGATCCCGAGCCCGGCTCGGTCATTGCGAGCGCATCCATTTTCTCGCCCCGAACAGCAGGCAGCAGGTAGCGTTCCCTCTGATTGCCCTCGCATGCCATGAGAATGTTCTGCGGGCGTCCAAAAAAGTGTGTCAGGGCCATCGACCCGCGTCCAAGCTCGCGTTCGACCAAAGCAAACTCCAGATGCGAGAGGCTGGCCCCACCGATTTCCCCAGGAAAGTTGCAGGCGTAGAATCCCAGATCCATCGTCTTGCGGCGGATTTCGTCTGCGATTTCGGGGGGAACTTCGCCTGTTCTCTCGACAAGCTCCTCGTGCGGGTAGATTTCGTTCTCGACGAATGTCCTGACAGTTTCCGCAATCAGTTCCTGATCTTCCAACAGTCCGAACTGCATCGGCATCCCCAAGATGAAATGTCAGTGCACATGGCCATTCCAACCCCACAAAATTTCTGGGGCGGCACGACTGTGTCGTCATGCCGATTACTTCAATTGTTACGGAATTCAAGCAACAATGCGAAAGCGTGGCGCGGCAAATGCGTCATGACGCGAGGCTTGCCAATCGATAGCTCTGCATTGCCTTGGAATGGCGCGCAGCCAGTGTTCGCATTGCGCAAGCCAAGCCTTGCTTCTGGGGGTCGCGCTCGCGGTTCATCAAGTGATTGCGGAGTCTGCCCTTGCTCTGCACGGCGAACCGCACAGACAAGCCCTGACTCGTGCGGATGGCGAAAGGAACCGCCAAGGTTCAACCCATGGTGCGGGGCACGCCTGAGCTGGCACGGCGGACTCGGATGCAGGCGGGTGCATTCAATGGAGATCGATCGCGTGCTGCTTCAAGACCTCAAGCGGAACGATTTCCAGAGCTCTAATGTGTGTGGATCTCAAGAGAACCGGGGGAGAAAGCCCATCATTGTGCGCCTGAAGAAATCGGGCTGCACAGAGGCACCACTGATCTCCATCTTTCAGTCCCGGAAAACCGAAATCCTCTTGGGGAGTGGAAAGGTCGTTTCCCACGTATTTCGAATACGCAAGGAATTCGTCTGTCATTATTGTGCAGACAGTATGGCTCCCGTAGTCGGCGGCGCTCGTGTCGCAGCAGCCATTCCGGAAAAACCCCGTCATCGGGTCGCTGGAACACGGTTCGAGCGGGTCGCCCATCACGTTTACCGACTCAGCAATTTCCGCCATGTTCTCGCCTTTCCTGATTCTCTCCATCTTTCCATTGTGGAATTATCGAAGCAACCCAAAAAGTTTTCCGAAGACGCCCCTCTTCTCTTCTTGCTCGCTAGGCACCTGATTCCCAGCCATTCGCTCGTGCGCTTCGCTCCGCTCAGCCGCGACATCCGTTGCTCTCGCCAAAACGCCGATTCTATTCGTGAACTTTGCCGTGTCCCCGCTGACAAGGTGCGGCGAAGCCTCGCTGATCCAGGACAACACTTCATCCAACCAGACTTGGTCCGATTTACCGAAGTCGTGCAGTACGTAGTTCGATACTAGATCCTTGATTTGGGGATGACCGATTCCGATCCTCACTTTGATGAAGCCTGCGCCGATATGCCTGTGGATCGACCGCAAGCCGTTGTGGCCTCCGGGACCGCCTCCGGTCTTGGCTTTCACCCGTCCCGGATCAAGGTCCAGTTCGTCGTGGATGACCACGATGTCGGGCGAACCAATCTTGAAGAATCGGGCCGCCTCCGCAATCGATCTTCCGGATTCGTTCATGTAGGTTTCAGGTTTGAGAAGCATTGCCCTTTTCCCAGCCAGCTTCCCCTCGGCGATCAGTCCCTGAAACTTGGACCGCCAAGAAAGGAAACCATGGTCCGATGCCAGTCGTTCAACTGCCATGTAACCGACATTGTGGCGGTTGCCGGAATGTTTCGCGCCGGGATTGCCCAAACCGACGAAGAGCTTCACGGGTTTCTCCAATAAGCTTTCATTTCAATGTACGCAATCTGCATTCTGATCAGGCGAAGTCTGTACGCGCGAATGGAACTGCATCGGCCAGCCGAACGTATCGACCAGTCTATAAAGCGGGTACAACTGAAATGTGAAGCGAGGTCGGAAGCTCGATGAACCCGCGCTCAACCGGGCGATCGATTCACGCACCCGCGACGCAGTTGCGCTGTTTCAATCCGCGCATTTCGTTTCGAAGCCCTCGATGAAAGTAGCGAGCTTTCAGCTTTCTCCCCCTTCCTCGATGGCTTGATCTTCAGTTTCGTACTCAATTTGCTGTTCTTGCTCCTCTTCCTCTGCGGAGCGGAGTCCGGACGGTGCCGAAATGTTCGCGATGACGAAATCGCGATCGGCGATCGCCGGCCGAGTGCCGTCGGGAAGCGAGACGTTGGAAATTGTGACCACGTCTCCGACGTTCAGCCCGGCAATGTCAACGATGATTTCGTGCGGAATGTCGCCAGCGGTCACAAGCAGTTCAATTTCGCTGCGAACAGCGGTGAGCACGCCTCCCTGCTTGAGTCCCGGCGATTCCGCCTCGTTCACGAAGGAAACGGGAATGAAGAGTTTGACTTGGGTCTCTTGATCCAGCCTCATGAAGTCTACGTGGGTGGGCAAGTCTCTCACAATGTCGCGCTGGACGGCCCTGCAGATGACGCGGGATTCGCTGTGCCCGTCTATCTTCAGGCTGAAGAGCGTCGAGAGGAAACGCCCGGCCTTCAGCCTTTTCAGCAAGGCGTTGAACTTTAGGTTCACGGGGACGGGGATCTTTCCCCCACCATACACCACTCCGGGCACAAATCCCATTCGCCGTGCTTGGCGAGCGGCCCCCTTGCCCGTCCCCGTCCGCAATTCGGCATGCAATTCAGGAAGTTCTCCTGTCATTTTCAGTCTCCGCTAGAATTGAACGGGCATCCTCCAAGGGTGTGTGCCCGCGAAAGCAAAGATGTTTAAGCAATCCTGCCGACCAAGGCAAAGAAATTCTGCATGAAGCTGCTCTGTAGCTCCAGCAGACATCGGGTCATGGAAATTTGCTCAGCAAAGCTGTCTGCTAAAGCTACGCCGATTGAAGAGCGACCAAGGCAGATTGCTGGAACGGCAGCGCTTTTGCTCAATCAGGATTATGACGGTAAACGTGCAGCCCTCGATCTTGTCCTGCCTCATTGCCATCTGGACGTGAAGTCACGAGGAATCAGAAGGTTGTCCCGGCCGAGACCCGCAACATTGGTTTCCCCGCAAAGCGCCATGGTCACGTCAAGTTCTTTGTGCATGATTTCCAGCGCCTTTCGAACACCTATCTCGCCCATGGCTCCGAGGCCGTAGATGTATGCACGGCCAATGAATGTTCCCTTCGCCCCCAAGGCAAGGGCTTTCAGAACATCCTGACCGGAGCGAATGCCGGAATCCAAGTGGATCTCTATCTGCTCTCCCACCGCTTCGACTATTGACGGAAGCATCCTTATGGATGACATTGCACCGTCGAGCTGCCTTCCGCCATGGTTCGAAACAAGCAGCGCGTCTGCCCCGATATCCACGGCCCGCCGGGCATCGTCGATGTCCAGAATTCCCTTCAGGATCAACGGCCCGCCCCAAAGATCTCGAATTTCCTCGACCTTT
Source organism: Paracoccaceae bacterium (assembly GCA_963422275.1). GTDB lineage: Bacteria > Pseudomonadota > Alphaproteobacteria > Rhodobacterales > Rhodobacteraceae. Next base: position 46,519 of record OY729418.1, on the reverse strand, counting down.
TTCCAGTCCAGTCTCGGATCGAACTGCTTGGCCGTCCATTCCATAAGCGAGCCGGGATCCGACACGCCCTTTGCGTGCCCGATGATGTTGCCGAATTGGCGTCGTTTGGTTTTCAGCATTCCGATTCCCCACCTAACCTTGGTCGCAAGATCGATCCAGTTGGAAAACGTCGGCTTTGGAGGGGCGGAGAGTCCGTTCTTGTAATCTTTGTGTCGCTGGCCGAGGATCTGGAGATCCAGGGTGAGCACGAGAGCGGAACACCTTGCGTCCTTGGCGCGTTGAATGATGTTTTCGACGAAATTCATGTCGCGCATTACATAGAGTTGGAACCAGAAGCCTGGCCCGGAATGTTCCGCCACATCCTCGATCGAGCATATGGACATAGTGGTCAGGGTATAGGGAACGCCAAAAGCCCGTGCCGCCCGTGCCGCCTTGATTTCACCATCTGCCGACTGCATTCCGGCCAATCCGACTGGGGCTAGGGCGACAGGCATCGTCACATTCTGCCCGATCATTGTTGAGGCGGTGGTGCGATTTGACATGTCGATCGCCACCTTTTGGCGAAGACGGATTTCGGCAAAATCAGACGTGTTTTCCCGAAAAGTCTGCTCGGTCCAACTGCCGGACTCGGTGTAGTCGTAAAACATGCGAGGCACGCGGCGGATGTACAAGTGCTTTAGATCGTCTATGTTTGTTATGACCGGCATTGCAGGCATTTTTTCTTGCATGTGAGGCTGAAGGGCAAATGCAGCCAGTTCGCAAATCTACCTTGGAAATCCATGTGTCCGCTTCCCGTGCGCGGCAGCGTCGTTATCCGGCATCCAACCGATGAATGGGCAGTTGAGGTGCTGCTATCGTGCACCAAACGCAGGACCAGGTGCGGAAGCTGGATATTGCATGCGCGGCACCCCATGCATTCAGCGGCTGGCTTGATGCACGCCGTCCGCGAGGGATTTCACGAAGCCTAGCACCTCTTCAACCGGCTTGCCTTGCTCAATGAGCTTCACGATAGATGATCCGACAACCGCTCCGTCGGCAAGACTGGCGATTCTTTTGGCTGAATCAGGCGTCTTGATCCCGAAACCGATGCATACGGGCAATTCGGTCGCCGACTTTATGCGGGTCACCTCAGGTCTGATCTCGTCCTCCTGTGCCGCCGCCGCGCCGGTTATTCCCGTGATCGAGACGTAGTACACAAACCCGCTCGTGTTCGTCAGGACTTTTGGAAGCCGGACGCTATCGGTGGTCGGCGTTGCCAGGCGAATGAAATTCAACCCCGCCTCCATCGCCGGAATGCAGAGTTCCCTATCCTCCTCGGGAGGAAGGTCGACGATGATGAGGCCATCGACACCGGACGAGACGGCGTCATCCAGGAAGCTCGAAACGCCGCGATTGAAGATCGGGTTGTAGTAGCCCATCAGGACGATAGGCGTAAGCATGTCCGACCTGCGGAACTCCGCCGCCAGATTCAGGGTTTTGGCGAGCGTCTGGCCGTTTGCCAGAGCGCGTTGCCCGGCCAGCTGGATCGTCGGCCCGTCGGCCATCGGGTCCGTGAACGGAATTCCGAGCTCGATGATGTCGACTCCAGCCCCGGGGAGATTCATGAGAATCTCCCTCGAGGTCTCGAAGTCGGGATCGCCGGCCATCACGTAGGCGACGAAGGCCTTTCGGCCGATCGTGCGCAGTTCGTGAAATTTTGCGTCGATTCTGGCTACAGCAACAGGCATATTCGAAAATGCATCCGAGTCGATGAAGGATTCAATCGCCCGACGCCTCGCAGTTGACCATCCAGGGTATTTTGAAGCGATCGACGAGCATTCCAAATCCGGCAGCCCAGAAGGTCTTTTCAAACTTCATCTTGACTTCGCCGCCCTCGGCAAGAGCGTTGAAGACGCGTGTCGCTTCAGCAAGGTCGTCGAACCCTGTGGAAATTTGAATCCCCTCCGGAGGGGAGTAGTTTCCCCAAGGGTTGTCCGATGCCATGAGAGTGCAATCGCCGATCTTCAGCGATGCGTGCATCACTTGGTCTAGGTCTGCTTCGGGAACCTCGGATTCGAGCGGCGAACCGCGGAAAGTCTGCATGTATACGATCTCGCCGCCCAGAATCTCCGCATACCATTTGAATGCCTCGGCGCAGTTTCCATTGAAGTTCAGATAGGGAGAGATTTCCATTGTAAGCTACTCCTAAATTGTGTTTGCTCATTTGCAGGCCGCCGCGCCGAGACACCTGAGTCCACACCTGCCTTCCGTCCGTGCTAGTTGGGGAGAGAGCCTGCATGGGGTTCGCTACGGGAATAGTCGGATTGCCAAACGTCGGCAAGTCGACTTTGTTCAACGCCCTCACCAGAACGTCGGTTGCGCAGGCGGCGAATTTCCCGTTCTGCACCATAGAGCCGAATTCAGGCGAGGTTGCCGTCCCGGATTCGCGTCTCGAGAAGATTGCGAAGATTTCGGGTGCGCCAAGAATGACTCCTGCCAAGATGACCTTCATCGATATTGCCGGTCTGGTGAAAGGGGCATCGAAGGGCGAGGGCCTCGGAAACCAGTTCTTGGCCCGCATACGCGAAGTCGAGGCGATCGCCCATGTCGTTCGCTGCTTCGAGAGCGAAGATGTCGTCCATGTGCACGGAAAGGTGAATCCCATCGACGACATTGAGTCCATCGAGACCGAGTTGATGATTGCCGACCTTGAATCGATCGAGCGCCGAAGGATTGGAAATGCCCGCTTGGTCAAAAGCGGAGACCGGGATGCCGTTGAAGAGGATCGACTGCTGCACCGTGCCTACGAGCTGCTTTCAGAGGGTCAGCCCGCACGATGCATTGAAGCGGAGGATAGGGACGCGCGGGCTTGGCGCCGAATACGGCTGCTTTCGGCCAAGCCGGTTTTGTTTGTCTGCAATGTCGATGAGGCGGCCGCGAGTTCCGGGAACGACTTGACCGAACAGGTTGCCGAATTGGCGAACGGTCATGGGGATGCGCATGTCGTGATTTCGGCATCGATTGAGGAAGAGATTAGCCAGTTGCCCTTGGACGAATCGCGGGAGTATCTGAACATGCTTGAATTGCCGGAGTCCGGGCTTGAGCGCATGATTCGGGCAGGATACGGCTTGCTTGGCCTCAGAACATATTTTACGACGGGCCCGAAGGAGGCTCGGGCGTGGACGATTCGTGCTGGCACATGCGCAAGGGATGCAGCTGGCGCGATACATCAGGATTTCAGCCGAGGCTTTATTCGCGCAGAGACGATTTCGTTCGAAGACTACGTTGCCTGCAATGGCGAGCAAGGTGCGAGGGAGGTGGGCAAGCTACGATCAGAGGGAAAGTCCTATCCTGTTCAGGACGGGGACGTGATTCAGTTCCTCTTCAACGTATGAAAAGAATTGTCCGTCTACAGAAGATTCGGCAGCCAGAGCACGATTCCAGGAAAGGCAATCAGGACAGCTACGGTGACCACGTCGGCGGCAAAGAATGGCGAAGCTCCTCGAAACACGTCCTGTGCTGAAATCGGGTGTCTGGAATCTTGGCTGACGCTTGCTACAACAAAGCAGTTCAAGCCGATTGGCGGCGTGATCAGGCATAGTTCTGCCATCTTGACGACGATAATCCCGAACCATATGCCGCACTCTTCGGCTGTCATGCCAAATCCCGAAGCTTCGCGCGTTACGTCAGGTCCGCCGTTCAGTGCGATCACCGCCGGAAAAACGACCGGCAGGGTCAGGATCAGCATTCCGATTGCGTCCATGAACATTCCAAGGATGACATAGCAAAGCAGAATCAAGGTCAGCGTTATAAGCGGCGGCTGGTGCAAACCTCCAATCCACATAGCGAAAGTGTTTGGAAGGTCTGCGAATCCCAAGTATCGAACGTATATCAGGACCCCCCAGATCATGGTGAAGATCATGACCGTGAGCTTGGCGGTCTCTACCAGTGTCCCTTTCAACTGCCGCCACCTCAGCCCTTGCCAAAGCGCCATCAGGAGCACGACGAAAGCGCCCAGCGCCCCTGCTTCTGTGGGCGTGGCCCAGCCGAAGTATATCGAGTAGATGATGATCATCACGACGAGCAGGATTGGAAACGCCCCCGGCAAGCTCTCGAATCTTTTGCGCCAGGTGAAGCCTGTCACTGGCGGGCCGAGATTCTTGCGGGTTATCGCAAGACCAATCACCAAGAGTGCGTATATCAATGCCGACACGGCACCCGGTACGAAGCCGGCCAGAAGAAGTTTGCCGACCGACTCTTCCACAATAATTGCGTATATGACCAAGATCGCGGAGGGTGGGATCAGAGAGGCAAGTGTGCCTCCTGCGGCCACTACGCCGGCGGCGAAGCGACGGTCGTAACCCAGCTTCAGCATTTCCGGAATTGCGATGCGAGCGAATACGGCGGCGGTCGCGACAGAAGCACCGGACACGGCTGCGAAGCCAGCGGTCGAAAACACCGTTGCAACGCCGAGACCTCCGGGCAGCCATCCGACCCATCTCTTGGCAGCTTCGAACAGGTAACGCGTAAGACCAGCGAAGTACGCCAGATAGCCAATCAGTATGAAAGTCGGAATCAGGGAAAGTGCGTAGGTGGTCGACTTCGAATGAGGTATTTGACCAGCCAGCTTGGTGGCCGTTATTAACCCCTTGTCGAAACCCTGCCGCTGCATGAAGAACAGGCACAGACCCAAAAAACCGACGCAGGCGGTCGCGAAGGCGACCCGGACGCCAATCAGCACGAGAATCAGCAGGAGACCTGAAAGCCAAAGAGACATCTGAAAGGCATCGACGCCTTCCAGAAGCGTTTTTGTGTCAATCAGCGGGTCCACCATCGGATCCTTCGGCCGCATTTGCTTCGTGAGCGGCGAGCGCGACCGTGTCCAGCACCAGCGGCACTGCGGTCGGATTCTCCTGATTCAATCGAAGGGCCCGGCCATAGCCCCACAACTGCAATGCAAGCCTGGCCCAGAGCAAGGCCATTGACAGCGGGACGATCAATTTCGCAGGCCAGAGCGGAAGCTCAATGTCTATGGAACTGTCTCGGCTCCATGACGGGGAGCCGAAATCGAAGCTGCGCAAAAAATGAAACCACCCCCCGTAAATGAGCGCGGTCGTCAGAAGCAGCATGAGCGCAACGGACAGAAACTCCGCCAGCCAGAGACCGCGACCCCGTAACCTTCCGACAAGAATGTCCATGCGGATATGGCCGCCCTCGCGCTGGCAGTAGGCGAGGCCGAAGAAGGCAAACACCGCCATGAACTGCTCGACCCAGTCGATGAATCCTGGCAGGGGCGCGTTCAGGAGCTTTCTGCCAATGACGTTGGCCGCGGCGAGGCAGACAAGCGCGAATATCACGCCGCCGCTTGCGACGTTCAGAAATGACTCGACGCGGTGGACAAAGATATCCGTCCGCGAAAGCTTCGTATTGTCGACGAGAACGGCCGAGGAAGGCATGTGCGTCAGCGCGGCAACGCGCCGGGTGATCCGCCCGGCGCGTTGTCATGCAAGTCAGCGCATCGATGCCAAAGTGGTCTGAACCAAATCGTAAAGCTCCTGCGCTGGCAGTCCCTGCGCAGACATGCTTTCAATCCATGCGTCCCGTACGGGACCGGCAACCTTGCGGAATTCTTCGAGTTCTGATTCGCTGATGGTTACTTTCACGACACTCTTTTCCTTGAGAATGTCCTCCCATTCGACCAGCAACGCACCATAATTGTCGAGATAGTGTTGAATCGCCTCGTCTATCGAGCCGTCGAGCGCTGTCCGCTGCTCGTCGCTCAACGCTTCGTATGCATCGATATTGACAACAACAGGACAGTTCACGGTTCCCGGATTCAGGTTGGTCGTCCACCAGTCGGCTAGATCGATGGTTTGAAACGACAGATGGGCATGCTGAGCGAAGGCTACCGTGTCCACGACACCCGTCTCCATTGCCTGTTGCGCTTCAGTTGCGGTGACAGATGTGGGAACGGCGCCGACGGCTTCGAATGCCTTGCCGAGGCCGCCGGTCGCGCGGACTCGCATGCCTTGGAATTCGGCCAGTTCGTCCCTCGGGTCTCCAGTGCCAACAATGTTGTACTGCGGCATCGGCGAGGTCATCAGCAGTTTCGCGTTCCACCTGGCGAGATCTTCAATGGTCGCAGGGTGCGCATAGACAGCGTGACTTGCCGCCACTTCCTCTTCGAGAGTCTGTACGCCGAGGAAGGGAAGCTCGAGCACTGTAATCGTCGGGTTCTTGTCTCCGTGATAGCCCGCGCAGAACTGTGCCATCTCGAAGGCGCCGATGGAGATGCCATCCAGATTCTCCCTGTTCTTGGAAAGCCCGCCATAGGAGATGTTCAGGGTGAAGTCGCCGTCCGTCTTTTGAGAAACCAATTCTGCGAGTTTCTCGACATGTTCAGTGAACGCGCGGCGTTTTCCCCAAAGCGACACGTTCCATTCAACCGTTGCGGCCTCTGCGACGAGCGCAAAGGCGGCAGATGCGAAGGCTGCAATGGCTAGTAACTTTTTCAAGAGCTTGCTCCTTTCGAGTTTTTCGATGCGTGGAATGTATGCGTTCGCTAATAGCAAGGTGCCGGTGTTTCTTCAACCTGTCGTCATTGCGCCCGCCAGAACTCGCAGGAATGCGCGGGCCCGCTTCAAGAGCTTTTCGATACTTCGTCGGCTGCGGTCCAATCATTCGGGGATGATGTGTGACTGGTGGACAGCCGGACAAGTGTTTGACAAAGCGAGTGGACGGGCCGCATTGGGGGCGCTTTCTCGGCTTCGCATTCAGTTTCGCTGGCCGCGGTCCAAAATTGAATTGCAACGGCGACATGCGTCGGCATGACCAAACGTGCCGACTTCAGGCAAGATCTTCCAGCAGCGCTCGCACTTGTTTCCAACTGACTTTTCGAACTCAACCGCAACTCCCTGCTGGTCCGGCATGCGAAACGCGTCCGCAGGCGCGGGGCTGGCAGTCAGAACGATGTCGGAAGTAATGCAGACATCCGCGAATTTCACGCTCTTCAAAATCTCAAGATCTTCCTCGTTCTCCAGGTAAACTGCTGGTGCCGCTTCCAGGCTTGCCCCGATGACTTTGTCCTTGCGTTGCACTTCCAGCGCTGCGGTTACAACGCGTCTGACCTGCCGAATCTTTTTCCACTTGTGTGCAAGCCGCTTGTCAATCCACTCGGCCCGAGTCTCGGGGAAATCGACCAGGTGGACGGAACTTTCCTTTCCGGGCAGGCGGTTCAGCCAAACTTCTTCCATTGTGAATGCCAGAACGGGAGCCAGCCAAGTTGTCAGCCGGTAGAAGAGGGCATCAAGAATGGTTCTTGCCGCTCTCCGCGAAAGGTCGGCTGGAGAATCGCAATAGAGAACATCCTTTCGGATGTCGAAATAGAACGACGAGAGATCGACGGTGATGAACTGAAACAGTGCTTGGAAAACGCCCTGAAAGTCGTATTTTTCGTAGCCGTGCCTGACAATCAGGTCCAGTTCGGCAAGCCTGTGCAGAATCCATCGTTCAAGTTCGGGCATTTGCTCGAGCGGAACCCTCTCCGACTCCGAAAAACCTGAGAGGTTTCCAAGAATGAAACGAAACGCGTTCCTGACTCGGCGGTAGCTGTCGGTAACTCCCTTGAGAATCTCTGAGCCGATCCGAAGGTCCGAAGAATAGTCGGACTGCGCCACCCAAAGTCTCAGAATGTCGGCGCCGTATTGTTTCACGATCTTGTCGGGCGCGACGGTGTTGCCAAGCGACTTGGCCATCTTCATGCCCTTTTCATCAAGCGTGAAGCCGTGCGTCAGGACACCTCGGTAGGGTGCGCCTCCCGTTGTTCCGCACGCCTGAAGCAGCGAGGAGTGAAACCACCCGCGATGCTGATCGGTCCCCTCCAGATAGAGATCGGCAATGCCATCCGCTGCCCCGTCGCCGCGATCCCTCAGAGCGAAGGCGTGGGTCGATCCCGAATCGAACCACACATCGAGAATATCGAACACTTGCTCGTAATGCTCCGGGTCATGGTATTCGCCGAGGAACCGAATCTTCGCATTCTTTTCGTACCAGGCATCCGCACCCTCTTCCCGGAAGACCTCGGCAATTCGCGCGTTCACCCGCTCATCCCGCAGAAGAAAGTCGTCACTGTTCGGCTCCGCGCCCCGTTTCACGAAACAGGTGAGCGGCACCCCCCAAGCGCGCTGCCTGGAAAGCACCCAGTCGGGCCTCTGTCCAATCATGGAATGAAGCCGGTTCCTTCCCGTTGGCGGCGTCCATTCCACAAAGGTGTCAATTGAGTTCAAGGCTCGCTCGCGGATTGTCTCGCCGAATTTGTCGAGGCCGTCCCTCACCTTGCGATCGATAGCCGCAAACCACTGCGGCGTATTTCGATAGATCAGCGGAGCCTTTGACCTCCAGCTGTGGGGGTACGAGTGGGTTATCGTTCTCCGGGCGGCAAGCGTTCCCGTTTCAGCCAGCTTTTCGATTATAGCCTTGTTTGCCTTGCCCTCCTTTCCTCTCGGAGTGTAGATGTCCAGCCCGCCGAAAAATGGAAGATCGGCACGGAACGTGCCGTCTTCCATCACGTTGTTTGTCATGGACAGGCCATGCTCGAGACCGATTCGGTAGTCGTCATCTCCGTGCGACGGGGCTGTGTGAACGAATCCGGTACCGGCATCATCGGTTACATGCTCGCCTTCGAGAACTGGAACCTCGAAATCCCATCTATTGTATTCTGCCTCGTCGCGCGACACGAGACCTCGAAATGGGTGTGCGCATTTCACGCTGCCGAGTCCTTTGGCGACTCCCTTCAGGCGTTTCGTCGCCGAAACGCGCACAGCACTGAAAATTTCATCCGAAAGCTTGTCGGCAACCACCAGAAATTCGCCTTTGGACACCCAATTCTCTTCGGGCGCGGCCGTGATCTCGTAGAGGCCGTAACTTAGCTTCGGGTTGTAGCAGACAGCCCGATTTGAGGGGATCGTCCACGGGGTCGTTGTCCAGATCAGGATGCTGGCCTTGTCTGGCACGCCAGTGTCCGCGGCGCCCGCCGAGGCGTGCGGGACAACCGGGAACTTCACCCAAATCGCGTTGCTCCTGTGGTCGTGGTACTCCACTTCCGCCTCCGCGAGTGCAGTTTTCTCGACTGTCGACCAAAGCACGGGCTTGGAACCTTGATAGAGAATTCGGTTCATGAGGAACGTCATGAACTCTTCCGCAATGACCGCTTCCGAGCTGAAGTCCATGGTGAGATAGGGATCCTCCCAATTCCCCGTGATTCCTAGGCGCTTGAATTCCGCCTTCTGGACCTCAATCCATTTTTCGGCGAATTCGCGGCATTCCCGTCTCAGCTCAATGATCGGAACGTCGTCTTTCTGGCTGCCCTTCGCTCGATACCGTTCCTCGATTTTCCACTCGATTGGCAACCCGTGACAGTCCCACCCGGGGACATATCGCGAGTCCTTTCCCATCATCTGCTGCGAGCGGACGACCAAGTCCTTGAGAATCTTGTTGAGGGCATGACCGATGTGCAAGTGTCCGTTGGCATACGGCGGACCGTCGTGCAGGATGAACGGCGGTCTGCCCGCCTTCTTGCGGAGACGGTGGTAGACTCCTAGCCTGTCCCATTGCGCGAGCAAGGCCGGTTCCCGATTCGGAAGATTGGCGCGCATCGGCAAGTCCGTGCTCGGAAGTTGCAGAGTGTCTTTGTAATCAACGGTTTCTTTGGACATGAAAATTTTCGCTGTACTCTCCCAACCGAATGCCTAGGCATTCGGTCCAATTACCATTAGGCCAAAGAACGCGAAAGGTACGAGTCGGCATGGCTGGTGCGGTGCACGTAGGCATTGTCCAATTCGCGCACGGGACCATGCGAATCGCCCCCTTTTTCGGAATAGCGGCACTCACGAAGCGTCAGCCGATGATTCCAAAAATCAGCTAACGATGATCAGATGGGACAGAACTGCACAATGCCGCTCGATGCTTCAGGCATTCTTGTCGAGAAAACACAAGGCCAATGATGCCATGTATCCTAGAACGCTTGATTTCAATCCGGTATCAGATGATTCTTGGCCGCGCAACGCAGGAAACGAGATTTGAATGAATGATTCACATGCTGGCAAGGTTGCCCTGATTACCGGAATTACTGGGCAGGACGGTGCCTATTTAGCTGAATTCCTGCTCGATAAGGGTTACCAAGTTCACGGAATCAAGAGGCGCTCATCCTCCTTCAATACGGGCCGGATTGACCATTTATTCGAAGGAGTTCACGGAACGTCTGGTCGTTTCATGCTGCATCATGGCGACATGACCGACAGTTCCAGCCTGGTGCGGACGATCGAGGCTGTTCGGCCCGATGAACTGTACAATCTTGCGGCCCAAAGTCATGTCGCGGTGTCGTTTGAGGAGCCTGAATACACAGCCAATTCCGATGCGCTCGGGACGTTGCGGCTCTTGGAGGCAATTCGGATGCTCGGCCTGTCTGGCAAGACCAGATTCTACCAAGCTTCAACCTCGGAATTGTTTGGGCTTGCCCACGAAGCGCCCCAGAACGAGATGACCCCGTTTCATCCGCGCAGCCCATATGGCGTTGCGAAATTGTACGCGCACTGGATTACGGTCAACTACAGGGAAGCTTACGATTTTTTCGCGTGCAACGGCATACTTTTCAATCACGAAAGCCCGATCAGGGGGGAGACCTTCGTAACCCGAAAAATCACCCGCGCACTGGCCAGAATCAAGTTGGGTGCACCCGAGATTCTACGGCTGGGGAATCTTGGCGCAAAGCGTGACTGGGGTCACGCCAGAGACTACGTTGAAGCCCAGTGGCTCATGTTGCAGCAGGATGCTCCAGAGGATTTCGTGATCGCGACCGGAGAGCAACGCTCGATTCGCGAGTTCGTGAAAGCAGCCGCAGGCTCAATCGACCTCGCGGTCAGATTTGAAGGGTCCGGGCTTGACGAAGTAGGCGTAGATGAAAGCGGTCGAAAGATTGTTGTGGTCGATCAACGATATCTGAGGCCGAGCGAGGTTGAATCCTTGCTTGGGGATGCAACTTTGGCGCGAGAGAAGCTGGGCTGGCAGCCGAAGGTCAAATTCGAGGATTTGGTACAGGAAATGATGACCGCCGACATGATCGATGCTGAGAGAATTTTGCGAAAAAATTGATCTGCTGGAACATTGGCTTCGACTCCGCGCCTCCCTCCGGACGCGTACGAGGTTGAAGCGAGAGTGCCTATTGCCGGTTGCACATGGATGGACGCCTGCAACAGTACCACGCGTTCAATGCCCCATTCCAATAGGCGCTCATCCAACCAAAAAATCGGGATTTACCGATTTTAGCGTAGTCAAGGACCAGTCACCCAAGGACAACCGTTTTTTCTTCGGTAAAGGCGTCGGCGACACGCAGTGCGACTACCGCTGCCCAGCGTCGATCGAGCGTGAATCGCCACCGGAAGATCGGCAAGGACGCCGCGCAATGCCTCCCAACGCACAACCGGTGTTGGTTCGCGGTCAGCATCGTATTTAATCGGTTTCTTGACTGCCGTACCGTTGTCCTATGGACTGCGATTCACCAATGTGGCCTAACGGACGCGGAATATGTCAGCCCCATGGACAGTCCGCGCATCTGCGCCTTCACCGTACGGTTCAGGCATGGTTCGGTACACTGAAGCTTTGTCATGGCGCGGCGATTCGAGAATGTATGGGTTGCATGTGCCAAGAATTTGGCGAGTGTACTGACGTTCTGTCGAGGAGCATTTTGAACCGATGCGTCGATACGCGCTGCGGATAGAGTATTCGGGTTGCGGCTTTGCAGGCTGGCAAAGACAGCGCGGGCAATCCACCGTGCAACAGTGCCTGGAAGACGCACTGCGCACACTGGACCCTGAAGTTCCAAGTGTCGTTGGCGCTGGCCGCACGGACAGCGGGGTTCACGCGACGGGACAGGTCGCGCATTGCGATTTGCAGAAGGCGTGGAACCCGGATCGCCTGATTGCAGCACTTAACGGGTTGCTTCGCCCATTCCCGATTGCAGTTCTGGTAGCGGCTCCAGTCGATGACAGCTTCAGCGCTAGATTTTCCGCCGTCGAACGCACCTACCAATACCTAATTGCGGTGCGCCAAGCGCCCCTGACGCTGCTGCGGGACATTCACTGGCACGTGCGGGGCCAGCTTGACGCGGAGGCGATGGCGAAAGGGGCGGAACACTTGGTGGGACGTCACGACTTCACGACCTTCAGGTCCGTACACTGCCAATCCAAATCGCCGATCAAGTCGCTCGATGAACTGAAGGTTGAAACGGGGCCGTTGAATCGGGGATACAAGATCGTCATAACTGCGCGGGCACGAAGTTTCCTTCATCGGCAAGTTCGAAGCATTGTCGGTACGCTTGAAAGGGTAGGTAGTGGCGCCCTGCATCCGGAGGAGGTTAAAGATGCGCTGGAGCGAAGAGACAGGAGCGCGTGTGGCCCTGTCGCGCCACCGCAAGGCCTCTGTCTATCCAGCGTGCGCTATGATCTGGACCCGTTTGAATGAAAGGTGAATTCGAACCGACGTGCGGAACATGCGCCGCAAGGCGTCGGGCCGGCAGTGGATGGTTGTTGCAATGAAAATCGTGATCCTGACCGGTGCCGGAATCTCCGCCGAAAGCGGACTCGCGACTTTCCGCGACACCGACGGTCTCTGGAGCAAGTACGACTTGAACGAGGTGGCGACTTTGGACGGTTACCTGCGGAATCCTGAAATGGTGCTTGAATTCTACAATCTCCGAAGATCCAACGCCGCGTCCGCAGAACCGAACGCGGCCCATTTCGCATTGACGGATTTACAGGAAATGTACGACGGGGAGGTGGCAATCGTGACGCAGAACATCGACAACCTGCACGAACGGGCCGGCAGCCGTTCGGTCATTCACATGCATGGCGAACTCTTCCGTACACTGTGCGCGGTCTGCGGCGTACGCTGGGATTCACCAATGCTCATGACAGTTCGGGATCGCTGTCCAGAGTGCAACGCGCCCAGAACTCGGCCGGATATCGTGTGGTTTGGCGAAATCCCGTACCACTTGGAGCGAATCTTCAGGCTTCTCGGCTCGGCAGACCTGTTTGTCTCCATTGGAACGTCCGGTCAGGTGCACCCGGCGGCAAGCTTTGTCCACGAGGCGTCAAGTGGAGGAGCCCTGACGCTGGAGCTGAACCTGGAGCATACGGAAGTGAGTGCGGCCTTTGACGAAACCGTTTTGGGTCCGGCCACGGACATTGTCCCGCAATGGGTTGAACGGTTGCTCTCGTCGCAGCAAGGTTCTTCGCCAGTTCGCAAGCATTCCAGTCTTTCGTGAATTTCGTTCGCGAAATGACACATACCGGATGCAAGGTCAAAGTCTTGTACTAAACGGGCGCACCTCGAATCTTGCTTGCAGTGCACACGGGGCACCAGAGCATTGTGAGACCCGCGACCGAACGCATACCGGTATGGCAGGCGTGCCCGTGCAGAGTCGCACTAACGATCGAAGGGAATTATATACTTGATGATCCTAAAATAGAAAATCAATAGATCGCTTTCGTTGCAGCCTAACCAGAATGCGATTCGTCGTCTTTCGTTCAAAATGCCGCGCTCATAGGCGCAGTACGGCATTTGTGCCGACCAGCACCGGATTGGTTCTCCGGCAACTCCGCCATGACGTTGTCCAAAGCTAGATCTATCTCGGACGAAGGACCCCCCTGTCGCGTGCAATTGTCAGCTATTACAGCCTGCCTTGACTGTAAAAGCGGCTGATTTCTCCAAGGTTCAGGACACGCAGCAGCTTGTTCTTGCCGGACTGTCCTTTAAGCTACATTTCCGCGCCGTTGCTTTAGCCGCCGCCGTCCAGCACTATGATCGTATCGAACTCGTTCAACTGGATGGACAGCACCTGAAACGGGTAATTTTCCTCGACACTCCCAGTTGATACCTGCCACTTGCACTGAATAACTAGGCATTTTGACCATTGCCGTCTGGAGACACGCTCTCGGCGATGGCTGGTCGCCGAGTTCAACGAAATGGAACCACCTGAGACAACTATCAAAGCATTTGGTGGCGACACCGCGGAAGCCCTTGATCTGGCTGTGGCGGTTGCTGGCCGTCTGGATGTGCAGGGTACCACAGACCCTCTCGTCACGCCGGAGCGGCTTGCGGCTCAATCCCGCCGTGCTCGCCAGCCTCTCGGGTCGTCTCGCCTTCGTCAAGCACCGCGCCGCCGGTAATTCACCAATATGCGAGAACTAGTTCCGAAACCGCACGGGATTCATCTGCCTGACCTCCTGCGCGAATCGGGGATCATTCTGCCATCGCGCCTACAATTTGCGAATTGAGCCATGATTTTTGGGTCGCCGCGCAGTGAATGTCGACTCGATTTCACCGCCATCCGCTGGTTGCCGACGCGATTGTTGAGACAGGCGCTGGCGCTCCGTACACGGACCCCAACGGGAAGGGCCGTAATACGGTGCCGAATGGTTCCCTTGGGGAGTGACGCAAAATGCCACTGTTCATGGCCGTGCGCGTGTGTGACTGCGGCGCAAAATTGCGTCACTCATGGTCCCTTGCTGGTTGTGGCGAGTGGCAGGAGATGTACGGAGTGGATATCTATGCGGCGGTTCGACTAGCGGTTGTCGACGAGGGTCTGAGCCATTCCCGGCGGGCCGTCGGTTCGGGGTCGCCGAGATGGAGCGTCTCCGGCGCCTCGGCGCTCAAGGCATTGAAAATGTACACCCATACTTCTTTCCTGAACTAGGGAACCTCTGATTTGGAGGGTTTTTTTTGGATTTGCTGCGGAATTTGCCCTTCCCGGCTGCACCGGTCGTTTTTCGGCGGTCCGGAAGCCGCAAATGCGCGTTTTCGGGGCGAAACCGCCGCCGGTTCAGCCCCCGCGGGGCCGGTCCGGCAAATTCCGGACACACTTCTCCCCTGTCATTGCAAGTGCGGCTGGGCAATCATCAGGTTCGAGAAGCCCAGAAGCAACGCAAGCCGCTGCACGTTCTTGTCCAAACCCCGATAGCGAACCATGTCGTAGCCGAACACCCGCTTGATGATCCGGAACGGATGCTCCACCCGGGCCCGCACCCGGGCCTTCGCCTTCTCCGCCTTGGCCGCCGCGCTGCCCGGCGCCAGCGTCCGGCGCTTGCTCGGGGGCAGGGCAATCTGCCACGAAACATCGCGATGCGCGTGCTCCGCCCGCTTGCCGATCCCGCGGTATCCAGAGTCACCCCAGACTTGCTCCTCCTCGCCGTGCAGAAGCCGATCCGAAGGCGTCAGGTCGTGAACGTTGGCGGCCGTTCCCTCCAGATGGTGCACCAGACCCCGGGTGTCGGTGCCAATGTGCAGCTTCATCCCGAAATGCCACTGGTTCCCCTTCTTCGTCTGGTGCATCTCCGGATCGCGGGCGTTGCTCTCGTTCTTGGTCGACGATGGCGCCGAAATGATGGTGGCGTCAACGATGGTGCCCTTCTTCAGCAAAACTCCCCGCTCGGCCAAGTGATCCCTGATCTCCCGAACAGCTGCTGCGCCAGTCCGTGGTTCTCCAGCCGATGGCGGAAGTTGAGGATCGTCGTCTCGTCCGGAACCTTCTCAAGACTCACCCCGGCAAAGCGCCGGATGCTCTCCGCCTCGTAAAGCTGGTCCTCCATCAACGGGTCGCTCAGGTTGTAAAACAACTGAACGCAGTGCACGCGCAGCATCACCGACAGCGGATACGGCTGTCGCCCCCTGCGGCCGCCCTTCGGATACACCGGCGCAATGCGGGCCTCCAGGCGCTCCCAGGGGATCAGGCCGTCCATCCGCTCCAGAAAGATCTCGCGGCGCGTCTTGCGCTTCTTGCGATCGTATTCGAGGCTGGCAAAGGTCAGTTGCTGAAGGCGTTGCATGTCAGGATCCCCCCAAAAAAGGCGTGGCGCAAAATAACAGGCGTGCACCGGATACGCAATGACACGCCCAAAATCAGGCTATATTCAGAGGTTCCCTAGGGGTTGTAGCGGTTGCAACCCGTCGTGCAATGTCCACATTCCTTCGGCAGGTCGCCGTGGCACCCCGGTGCGCAGGATGAAGAAGATGCCATTGATCACTCAGCAGTCGTCGACCCGCGGCCCATTCCCGACCGGTCAGGTCGCGGCGAGACATCGTCAGCACCTCCATGGCTTGAACACAACAATCCTTTCTGCATCACTTCTCGAACACGATCGTCGCCAGAAGGTTCTGGCCCGCCCAGCCCGGGGTGTCGCGTGGAACGCCGCCGCCGGCTGCGAGATCTTCTCGCAATGGCGGCAGGTGAACTTCTCGCGCACCGTCTGGATCACCTTCCAGCGGCACGGGACCGCCTCATGCGTCTCGGTAATATCCTTGCCGATCTTCGACCACTTCCCCGAGCCGCAGCAGGCGCAGGATGTCGGCGGCAGCACGACCACATGCTCGCGCGGAACGGCTTGCGGCGTATAAACCCCTTAACCTCCGCCGTTCCGGTCGCCTATTCAACCAGTTGTGCGTGATGCGCAGAGTGTGGGGTTAGCGAGGTGGCAGCACAAATAGTGACAAAAATTCAATGCGTCGGAAAATTTCGAGACTCCCACACCCTCATGGCTTTTCTATTCGCGGAAGTCCACAATCTGAACAGCGATCGGCGAGGTCAAAGTTGCCCAAGGCACTACTTCGTTGTGAGCGAGTGCGTTGCGCACGCGGCGGAGCCAGTCTAGTCGTTGGCGTTCAGCTTCCAGTGGCCCACCCAATCGGGCCTGTGTTGCCAAATCTCCGATTTCAAGCTTGCTTAGACACCGAATTTGCGTCCCGTCCTCACGGGTATGCGGCAACCGCAAAAACTCCCGGTGACTATCGAGCATGCTTCGACGTTCGTGCTCCAAGAGCGGAAAAAGAACGGAGACCTGTGCCGCCCAGACCCGTTCACACGGATAGTCACCTGTTTCCAGTATTCGCCCCAGAGGCTCCCGCAACAGCTGTTCGGCGATAGTCAGATCAGTCCCGGCAAGCTCGGCGATAAGCGTGCTCCTGAGCGCGATATGTGTCGGTCGGTGTCCAGAGCGTCTACCGAACCGCTCCACGAGAGCGCGGGCGTCCAACGGAGTGACGAAGTCACGCCACAGGCGTCGGCGTAATCGTTTGTCCTCATCGCACGCTTCTGCGCTTGCCCCACTCATAGTGACGCAAATTCGAAGCATGTCCGGCAAATCACCGCGCCGCCGGATATGGTCCGCCCATGCTGTTGCCACCTCGTCATCAGCAGTCGCGTCAATCCACAGGACGGAACCGGTGGCGTTGCCGCCGTCCAACCTGCGGTGCAGTATGTCGGCTGGAGTCTGAGCGCGTGCCTCGTCAGACCGCACTGCGTTCCACCGGCCTAGCTTGCGATACTTGACTAGATCAGCGATCTCCACGGCGAATGCGCTGCTCGACATTTCGTCGGGAAGACCGGCAAGAACGACCGTGCATTCGGTCAAGTCGTCAAGGATGGTGTCCAGAAAATCCGCCGGGCCCGGCAACCGAGCCCATGCACGCGGGAAACTCACCTCTTAAAAGATCCGTCTGAGGCCGGTGGCGTAGGTCGAATCCAGCCGATAGCCATGTCCTTCTCTGCACACGATGCCGAGGCGGTCCGCCCAGCGAAAGAACTCGATGACCTCTTCCGGCGACATGGAGCCAGCCTCGTCCTGAGACAAGTCCGAAAGATCGTCGGTGGTCATCGATTCGTTCGAAAAAGTCGTCATGAGACGAAGCGCGGTATCTGCACTTGTCGAAATGAGAATGTCCGAAACGTAGTGATTGTCGCTGTCTGCTTGCAGCATGGCACTCGCGGCTTCGCCCACCGACCTGAATTTCCTGTCTTGTGCTGCCATTCCGACTATGGTGGGCCACGGAAGATCAACCGGCTTATCTGGATTTTCCATGCTGACGTAAGCTGGTGACTCCCGCTCTCTTAACCAAGTACGTATGAAGTTGTGACCGCACGGACCGAGCCAGATATCGCGACACTTGACCTTTCCTTTTGCGGTTAGCGGCAACTTCAGCCATTGCCACGCTTCCTTAGGACCGCAAAGGAACACCGGCCGTATGATTCGGGCTTGACCCTCATGTTCTCCAACGAACGCAAGGGTGCGCTCGACTACTTCGGGGTCCCATGCACCGCACATGTCCACGAAAACGACTTGGATTCCAGATTTTCTGCTCTGTGACGCCCGGCGGAGCGCACGGTGTAGATCGTTGGGAACGACCTCTTCGATAGTCACTAGCGGCGTGTCTCGCTTTTCGACAGCCATTTCAAGGGATTCGCGCACTCGCTCCAGTGCGGCGAGGCGGGTTCCGAAGACGAGGCAGGCAACGTAACGATCAGAAAGCAAGCGGTTTTCCTGGTTGGCGGAAAGAGAGGACGGTGTTTGGTCGTTCAATGTTTCGCGGAACTGGGCGCGGTCGAAGATCGGAGGAGCCATCTTACTTTTGGCATCGGCGAATCTCCGATCGATCTCGTCATCGTTGCCGAGCAACATACGGAGATTACGCGTACGTATGGCATATTCCTTATCTGGGGACTCACGCAGAATTCCTAGGCCAATCATCTCCTCTAGCAGAACCTCGAACATCCAAAAGCTCGGATCCATAGAGAATCCCTGAGGCCACTCAGTCAGTGCTGCCTCCCGAATTTCCGTAACAGGCATTGCTTGTGGTCGCGCGTCTTCATTGTCAAAACTTTTTTGTGCGATGAGATAGGTAAGAAACTCATATCGAGGATCGAGTTGGAACGTCCATGAAAACAGAAAGCGGATACGGTCTCGCGTTTCCCTGCCGCTGAAGACTCGATCAACCATATCTGGGTGGATCGCGTAGGATGGCCCCGCTTCTCCGCGCGCATCGGTCTCCTCGCGCAGCGTCTTCAACAACTCCTTGCAGAACTGCTGCGCGAGTGCGGGGTAATAGTTTGTCTCTGCGGCAATTCGAATCACGGATTCGTTAGAGACAAAGCGGTAACCGAGGGCCTCGAGGGGGTTGCGTATCAGGTTCTGAATTTCTTCGCGATCAGTCTCCGGCAACATTGGCCCGATGCGGATTGCCTCACCTAAGTGAGCGAAAGGCGTATTTGGGTCACGCGCTGCGCGCTGTACGTTGTGCAGACCGGCAAAAACTACCTTGAACGCCCGCTTGGTCTGCTCCATCAAATCCTTGATCTTGTACAAGACTCGATGGCTCTGTTCTGGGAGGCGTTCAGCGTCGAGAAACGCGTCAGCCTCGTCGACCAAAAACAGGATGCGACGGCCCGCCTCATTCTTGAGCCACTGTTTGATCCCAGATGCAATTGAATCGGGACGAACCGTTTGCGGTTGAAGGATGCCGTTTTCGATGAGGGGGGCCGCAAATAGTCGCCACAAATCCTCGGTTGGCCGATTCTCTCCAATACCCGATCCCTTCAGATTGATGAGCGACACCAACTCCTTCGGCCCGTCGTTTTGTTTGGCACGGAATTCGCGTGCAATGTCCGCGAGTAAGGTGGTCTTTCCGAGACGCCGGCCGCCATAGACAAAGTGGGTCATGTCCCCGGACATCGCGAGGATTTTCTTCCGCTCGACGGTGCGTCCGAAGAACATTTCGGGAGGGAGTTCAGCGGCGTCCGGGTCGAATGGCTGGGAGAACGCGAACGCCGAGGCGCAATCGAAGAACGCGGAAAGTCGGTTGCCTCGCCAAGCAGCGAGGAACGTCACTAGAGCCTCGTCAAGCACGATGGTCGGGTGGTAGTCGCCAGAGGCGAATTCACGCGCGAGCGCACGGCGCGAGTCAACGTCGAGGACTCCGAGGAAAAGAACGATATTGGGTGGGCTTCCGGCCGCGTTCCGTTCCCTCGTTTCCCGGATTACTGCTTCTTCCGTGGTGCGCCCGCGGACTGTGAACAATCGATATCGTCCATTGGCGCGCGATCCGAAATCGGGAAGCCGGCAAACCGCACGATCCGCGACCGATGCCGTCTGAATCAGTAATATTTTCTCTCCACCGGCTGTCTTTTCATTGTATCCTTTTACCTCGACGCTTTCAAAGCCTAGGTTGCTCATAAGAGTGTGCAATGAAGCGTGCGATATTTGACCTCTGCGGAGGGCAATCCATGAATCGAGGATGCGGATTCCGTCCCGAGATGCATCTTCCGAAAGAGTGCTGGCGTCGATGAAATCGGCGGCTACACGATTCTCGATCACACGTCGGGCATGATTGAGTCCATCTTCCCCCTCTTCGCCAAAGGTTGAATATTTCTCTACAAAACCAGGAAAAAACCGATCAAATGGAAGGTCGCTCGCTGTCTCTGACGCTGGCAACCCCTCGCCACGCTCAATCCGTTCGATGAAATCCTCTGCAATTTGAAAACGATTGTTATCGATGGCTGAGTCAATTCGTCTTTTCTCATCTGAGGAGAGGCGATCGAGCGTGGCGAGTGACCGGCGCATCGCATCGTGCCTCCCCGCCTTGGCGCGATCGATCTCACTATCGATTTCATGGAGCGCTGTGAGAAACCGCGAATAGGCCTTGGTTTGCGAAAAATCAATGTTTGGAATTCTACCATTCTGCTCCTCGTAGGTTTCCACCGTCAACGCACCCTCTGAGTAAGCGGCGTCCAGGCGGGCTCGCGTACCCCTAATCTTATCCTCCAGTTGTTGTTGAATTTGAGCTCGTTGTTGGTCGATCATCATACGAGATTGGTCGGCATCGTTATCATTGATCCGCCCAGTGCGTTCAGCGAAGTCTATTGTCAGCTCTGCGCTGAGGATATCTCCGCGTTGTGCACGCTCGATCGCAGCGCGGCCAAAATCCAGAACCTCTTGTTTCACGAGACTGAGAAGAATATCGGAATTGAGAGGATGGCAACTCGATCAGTCCGAGTCGGCCACCAGACGCCAAACAGTCATGGACCTTAAACAACTCTGTGTAACGCCGTAGTTGCACCCCTGCGATGCGTGCTAAGGGCGTTGCTACCGCATCGATTTCTGTTAGCGCCTGATCTGCGTTGGAATTAACGGTATCGCGCAAGGTCTCCGCCTGTTCCGTATAGAAAGTCGGACGCTGATCCGGTCGATCCCGGATCAAGGAAAGCCAGCGATCAGAGAACGAAAGAGCCTGATCCAGCTTGCCGCGTAGGGTCAATCGCGCCGGTCCCGCAATCTTGTTGGCCGATGCCCTGCTGCGGTGTTCCCGATCGATTCGGTTGATTTCCCTCTCCCCATATGTACGCCAATACTCGGATATTTGCGCGATGCTCTCCGTATTGATTTCGTCTGCTGATCGATCCAAAAGGCTGAACATGCGGCCGAGCGATATCCGCTCTCCACGTTGCCATTCTTCAAGCATTCGTCGCCACACTTGGGTGGCAGCATGAAATCTGATTGTCGATCGACGCTCGTTTGTCACCCATGCCGTCGTTTCAGCCCGGAGTGCCGATTCTCTGCCACGCCAGTTGTCAAGTGAATCGTCTTCTCGAAGAAGCGCCGCCGGAATATGAATGCCCTTCATGGACACTTCAGCCGCCGTTCTTACCAAAGCGCGCAAGGACGGCATATCGCCTAGGAAGGGCTCTAGGCGCGAAAGCAGTTGGGCAACTGGGCCACCCGGAGCGGCCATAGCAGGCGCCAGGGCGGCGCAGGTCGTCAGGACCATGTTGTCGTGCCGGTGTGGCTGGTGGGTTCCTTTTTCCGCATCGGTTTCCATTTTGTCCAGCAACGCACTAGCGAGGTGAGAGAGCTCGGCGGCGATGGATGTACGATCGTCTGTCACGTAGTTGCAAGCAATCAGCTTGATGGTGTCGGCACTAGGCGACGCCCCGGGTGCTGCGAGGGCGAGATGGTAGGCGAGTCCGAGATGATCGCGTTCGATCGCGGTCGCGATGGCGTCTTGGATCCGTTGGGCAAAAGCGTCTTCATCGTCGTCGTTTCGTTTCGTTTCGACCGTCGCTTCCGTAGAGGGATCGTCAGTTTTGTCTGCACCACCGAGTGTTGGGTCTTCCTCCGTGGTCGGCGCAGGTTCGCCGTCCGGCTGCTGCGGCTCATCGAGTCCAACTTCACGCTCGGTCTTCTCGAGTTCCGAAGAGTCGGTGGATTCCTCCGTCGGCGGCACTTGGGGCGATGGGCTATCGGAGGGCGGCCCGGCGAGAGCGATGTTGATGGCTGTGTGAGCCTCGTCGCGTTCGATACGAAGTGACTCCATGATTTTGGCAAGAGAGCCAACTGATACGAAATCCTCCTCGCTCAAGGCTTGGTTCAATCTCTCATGCGTTTCCTGGAAACGGGTATTGGCCGACAGAAACTGATCGACGAGATCGAGCACCGTGCTGACACCGTCCCGGTCCATGCTGCCCCGGTCGATATGCGCTTTCAGCATCGCTATGGCGTCTGCCGCCTCCGTTCCCACGGAGATCGAGTCCAAGTACTGTGTCTCCCAGTCTTTGACTTGCTCCTGTTGCAGCAAGATATCGCGGTTTCGAGTGTCCCGGATCCTGGCAATATCGGCTAGGCGTAGCACATCCCGCGAGAGTGTTCGGAGATCCGGTTCGTTCAAGCGGTCGACTTCGATATTTTTAGCGACTCGCCGAACGAGACTGATCAACTTGGCAACTTCTCCATCGCCCTCCGGGGCCAGCGTGTCTTCATCGTCGTCGACCCGGAAGATTCCAGCCAGAACCTCTTCGAGGTAAGGGCGTAACTTCGGATAGTTGTTAATGGCATCGAGAAAATGTTCGGCGTCGTCCAAATCCAGGCTGTCCGCCCAGACGACATCGGCCAAGTGCGCCCACGAGTTGCCTTCTGCGAGGCGCTCCATCAAGTCTCGAAGGGAAGAGCTGCCGTATTCCTTGACTTCCGACTTGCCGGGCGCTTCCGCCCAGCAACTCTGCAACAGGCGGCTGCGAAAGTCAGCTCGCCCGGATAGTTTGGCCTTGCCCTTTTCGAAGACCGCTCTCGCCTCCTCGTAGGCGTCCCGACCCTCGATCGTGGTGAGCAAAACGCGAAGTCTCTCGTACAGATCACCGCTGGGGTCAGCCTCGGTCCAGGCTTGAGAGGCGTTGGCGTCGAGTGCTTCCGTTAAAGCCCGTTCATGGCTCCTCGCCAAGTTGAGAACGACATTGATGCGTGACGCCGTCAAGGTCGACGGAAGACCGTTGCCGATTTTGTCAGTCATTTTGTTGGGTATCTAGACTCGGGATGATGAATGTTGACGCGGATGAGAATATAGGAGGATGCTATAGTTGGAAAGACACCGCAAGTGCAGTTTCGATGGCGTGGCGAGTCACGCAGGCGCGGGTGACTAGAATGGACGGCACGGAAGGCACTCTGGAGAACGCCGCGTTCGCGTGCACAGAAGCTACGGTTACGGCGACCGACCACGACATGCCGGATAGCGAGAACGGGACAAACAGGGGGCGGCTGGCGATGATTTAGGCTAGGTTTTGTACCCATAAGGTGCGGGACATGATGCAGAAAGGGTTGTTGCGTTCAAGCCATGGAGGCATTGACGATGTCTCGCCGCGACTTGACCGATCCGGAATGGGCCGCGAGCCGGCCGCTGCTGCCGAACAGGCCGCGCGGGGTGCCGCGGGTCGGCAACCGCCGGGTGATTGATGGCATCTTCTTCATCCTGTGCATCGGGGTGCCGTGGCGCGACCTGCCGAAGGACTGTGGACATTGCACGACGGGCTGAAACCGCTGGTCTAGGAAAGGGGTGTGGGTGCGTATTTTCAATGCCTTGAGTGCCAAGTCGCCGGAGACGCTCCATCTCGTCGACAGCTTGATCGTGCGTGCCGACCAACACTCGGCGGGCAGAAAAAAAGGCGCTTATATACCAAAGTGACCAAGCTGACTTGGGTTCCGCAGGGACTCCGGCCATGATGGCGGGATGCATTGGTTCTCTCAATTCGCCCAAGAGGCGCTCACCGTCATCCTCGGTCAAGGCTATGCGCTTTGCATCCTGGGCGGCTGCGTGGCGGGGACCGTGACCATGATCCTGCCGCGCTGGATTCGTCGTCGTCTTCTCAAACGGACCATCGAGCAGGCATATATGGCCCTTCGGAACGTTTGCGAGCCATTGACGTTGAACCCCGAATGCATGAAGTCACATGCAAGGGATCTGGTGAACGCCATGCTTGGGCGGCTTCGCCGGGCCAACCTGCATCCGCCAGACAGGTGTGACCGTAGCGATGAGTCCTTCGCCGAGTGGTTCGCGTTCCTCGGCAGATTGCGAGAGGACCTCAGTCAGGAGAGAGCGAAAACGGAAGATGAGCGACATTTTCCTGTTGCAATCCCCGCATGAAAATGTCACTGTACTTGCGCAATCAGAAGGCATGAACATGGCTCGCAACGCACCCGGCAAGCACTGTCGCAAGGGGCTTTCGCTGGTCGAGATCACCCGGATGTTCCCGGATGACGAGGCGGCCCGCGCATGGATCGAGGGCATTCGCTGGCCGGAGGGGCCGCGTTGCCCGCATTGCGAGAGCGACCGCATTCAGCACCCGGTGGCGCACAAGACGATGACGCATCGCTGTCGCGCCTGCCGGAAGCGGTTCTCGGTCCGCACCGGGACGCCGATGCAGTCGAGCAAGCTGGACCTGCAAATCTGGGTGCTGGCCGTGTATCTGCTGAACACCTGCCTCAAGGGTTCGGCCAGCATGAAGCTGCACCGGGACCTGGGCGTGACGCAGAAAACCGCTTGGCATCTGGCACACCGCATCCGCGAGTCATGGGACGGCGCTGGCGGACTGTTCTCCGGTCCAGTGGAGACCGACGAGACCCATATCGGCGGCAAGCGGAAGAATATGAGCAACGCCAAGCGCAAGGAGCTGGCGGAAGCCGGCGCCGGGCGCGGGACCGTCGGCAAGGCGGCCGTCGTGGGCGTCAAGGACCGGGCCAGCAACCGGGTCTCGGCGCAGCGCGTCTCCCAGACCGACGCCAGCGCGCTACAGGGCTTCGTCCGGGACCATGCCGCGCCCGGCGCGACGCTCTGCACCGATGAGGCGTCCGCCTGTCGCGGGATGCCCGAATATGTCCATGAGGCGGTCAATCATGGCGTCGGCGAGTTCGTCCGGGGACAGGCGCATTGCAACGGGATGGAATCGTTCTGGAGCCTCCTGAAGCGCGGCTGTCAGGGGACCTTCCACAAGTTCTCCGAGAAGCATCTGGACCGCTATGTTCGGGAGTTCGCCGGGCGGCACAACATCCGCCCGCGCGACACGCTGGACATGATGCAGTCCGTCGTCATCAGCATGGCCGGGAAGCGCCTGCGCTGCAAAGACCTCATCGCAGACAACGGCTTTCCCTCCGGCGCAAGGCCCGGCGCATGACAGCCATTCTCGGGCATGGCGCAGTGGACCCGGCGCCGTCTTCGCCGCGACGGAAGGTCCGCAACGGAGTTCCGACCAACGACCTTGCGCGGAGCGCCTGCGAAGACGGCAAGATCGACTGCGTTGTTCTGGATCCGCCGTATATGCATTCGCCGGGAGGGACCGCTCACACTGGTCACAAGCCGTTCGAGGCGCACTGTCGGAACAACGGAACCGGACTGGTGGCAAATACCATGAAGCGGTGCTGGGGACCTTTGCCGCGCCGCCGGATTGGAAGCGTGGCGCGTCCTGCGGGAACGGGGCGTCCTCATCGTTAAATGCCAGGATGAGGTTTGCGCGAACACGGCTTCGAGACAGGCAACGGCAACCGAACATCGAAGACGGACATGCGCATCGGAACCCGGCGCTTCGAGGTCAAGGCCGCCTCGCTCGGCGCGAAGGGGATTTTCCAGTTCAATCATGTCCGTCTCGACCGGCAATATGACTTCTTGCTGTGCATTGGCGTCTGCCCGTCCGAAATCCGGTTCGCTATATGGCGCAAGGGCGCTGTCGCCGAAGGCGATGCCGGGAGCCTTGTCCGCATGGCTGAAGGACAGGCCGTCACCTGCAAGATCACCAAGCGGCTGGACGCCATGTCGCCGATAGAGCTTCTGCCAACCGTCATAACCGACATGTTGGGTCTTGAACCAAGAGGAAAACCATGACCGCGAAGCCGAAGCGCGGTCGGCCGGTAGAGAAGCCGCTGCCGGAGCCGATCCCGGACACGCCGGAGAACATCATGCGGGCGGTGCTGGCGACGCCGAACAAGCGCGACGACGAGTGGGACCATCTCAAACCCAAGACCTGCTGACGCCAGGATGATGGTCACTCATGTATATAACCCCCGAAAAAAAGGGGGTGGGACCCCGCCACCGCCCCATGAACTGGGACCGCGCCGCCCTGAAGAGACGCTTCAGGGTGTCGAAGGTCTGCTCCACGATCCACCGCCGCCGCGCCGCCACTTGGTTGCAACCGGCGCCGGTGCCAGGACAGGGGATGCCCCCCGGGAAGCTCGGAACATGACCCCGGACTGGATCCCCGCCTCGGACAAAAGCGCCGCGTCAAGACCGCACAGACCGAGCATCCAGCGAAACTGACAGATCGTCGTGTGATCGGGGCTTCGCTCGATCAACGACAGACCGCAGAACAGCATGAAGTCGAGGCGCACCGTCAGGGCCCGCTCGAGTTCCCGGTCCGACAGCGAGTGCCACTGGCCGAGGAGGAGACCCCGGACCATCAGATCGACATCGCAGTAGCGCGTCCCACGCGCTCGGCTGCTAGCGTCATGAAGAAATCCATCGTCCTCTCCCTCAATCGAACATCATGACAGGCGCTTGCAGCCCTTTGGTGCGACATGTCAATGGCGGAGAGGCGCATTTCGCAACAGTCGTCTTGGTACGATTTTCAAAGTGATGATGCCCTGTTCAATTCCAGCGTGCTACGCGGAGAAAATACAGGCGTAGTACCATGTTCGGGCAGCTTAAACGTGTGCCAAGCGATCATAAGCTGCCCGATCGCAACAGGCGAACGTACGGCATCGCGATTTACTGGGGGAACGAGAGGAACGGCGGAGGAAAAGGCTGCCGAATTCGCTTCGAAGATATGCAAGCCAATCATGTGATTCTTTCCGCGCTTGAGTGCGCAGGCAGGTAGGAAAATGGGTATGCCGGTGCGATTGTCGCAGGCGAAATGGAAATTTGTGTAGCAAAGCGGGAGGTTTGAATGCAGCGATGCCGCTGTTGTCGACCTTTCCAGCTAGATACTGTTCCTAATTCTTCAGGAATTGCGATGAGCGAAGTTGCGCAAGCGAGACAAGATCGCGTCTTGGCTGAAACTCAGCTGCAAATGGAAGGTAATGTATGCCGCCTGAAACATATCCCGACAAATGCCTGCGAGAGATGTCGATGGCCGAGCCAATGAGTCCAGCCCAATAGCGAAAACAGGGCTTGCAATGACTGAAGCCGGCGAGAGCTTCCGTTCACGCCTCGCCGGCTTCGGACTTCAGCAATGCGGCTCTACTGCAAGGCCAAGTCGGTTATTTGATGCGTCCAGGCATTTTCCGGCCGCTTGGTGATGACGGGGTCGGTTTCGCCTGCGAGAAGAATATCGACGGTCCTCTCGAAGTCGGCCGGATCAAGCGCACCGTTCGATCCAGCGGTCAGCTTGGCTATCTCGCCCATCATTCGCTTCTGGTGCTTCTCCGTCTGTGCGCCCGTATCATCGTATTCAAGAACGATCAGGGCCGCCTCGTCGGGATTTTCCTCGGCCCATTTCCAGCCCCTCATCGACGCGCGAACGAAGCGAACCATCTTGTCGGCAAATGCCGGATCCTTGAGATTTTCCTCGTGAACATACAGTCCGTCTTCAAGCGCGTCGGCGTCGTAGTCCGAATACTTGAACACCACGAGATCCTCGGGCGTCAAACCCGCATCGATCACCTGCCAGTACTCGTTGTAGGTCATCGTGGATATGCATTCCGCCTGTTTCTGGAGCAGTGGATCGACATTGAAGCCCTGTTTCAGGACAGTGACTCCGTTTTCGCTCCCGTCGGTCGGAATGCCGAGCCTGCTGAGCCACGCGTAGAACGGATATTCGTTGCCGAAGAACCACACGCCGATCGTGTTCCCGCGGAAGTCCTCGGGCTTCTCGATTCCGTGCTCCTTGAGGCAAGTTAGCATGAGACCCGCCGACTTGAAGGGCTGAGCGATGTTGACAATTGGAAGTCCCTTTTCTCGGCTTGCAAGGGCCGAGCCAAGCCAGTCGATAATTACATCGGCACCGCCACCGGCCAGCACCTGAGGCGGTGATATGTCCGGGCCTCCGGCGTTGATGGTCACGTCAAGGTCTTCCTCTTCGTAATATCCGTTCTCGAGCGCGACATAGTATCCCGAAAACTGGGCTTGGGTCACCCACTTCAGCTGCAGGGTGACCTGCTCGGCCGCGAATGCGGCACCTGCAATGCATGCAAATGCAACAGCAGGCGCCAAAGCAACAAATTTTCTCATTCCAGTACTCCTCTCTGGTGTACGAGGCTGAATCAACCTCTCCTTGAAGGGTGCCAAAATGTCACCCCCCGTTCTGCAAGTGCCACCAGTCCAAAGAAAAATGTCCCGGTGACTGCGGCAACCGCTATTTCTGCCCAGACCATGTCGAGCGCAAGGCGCCCGACCTCGGTGGAAATGCGGAACCCCATGCCCTGTATGGGCGATCCGAAAAACTCGGCGACGATGGCTCCGATCAACGCGAGCGTCGTCGAAATTTTGAGGCCGTTGAACGCGAACGGCATCGCCGCTGGCATGCGGAGCTTTGTCAATGTCTGCCAATAAGACGCGTTGTAGGTCTTCATGATATCCCTTTGCATTGGTTCTGAAGATGCAAGCCCTTGCACCATGTTCACCAGCATTGGAAAGAACACCATGGCGACGACGACCGATGCTTTCGATTGCCAGCCGAAGCCGAACCACATGACGAATATAGGTGCAGTTCCGATGATTGGCAAAGCGGCCAGAAAGTTTCCTACCGGAAGCAAGCCCCGCTTGAGAAATCTTGAACGGTCGACCGCGACCGCAACCAGGATGGCCGACCCGCATCCGATTACGTATCCCGAGAGTGCGCCTTTCAAGACGGTCTGCACAAAGTCGGTCCATAGAATATCCGTGCTCACAGATATCCGCGCCGAGATCGCCGCGGGAGCGGGCAATATGACGCCGGGAACGCCCAAGCCCCGGACCAGGCACTCCCACATGGCGATGATCGTGATTCCGAACAATGCTGGAACGGCTATTTGCGTGACAGGAGTTCGCTTCCTGGACGAGAGGTAGATGTTGGCGCCCCAGGCGGCGAGCCAGATGACGATGGCCAGAATCACCAGGTTCATCGTGCCATTCCCATCCGATTGAGCGTCGCGGACTGTGCCAGCCCAATCGCCCCGACGAGCAGCGCGGCAAGGATTGCCGTACCCATCAAGGCCGACCATATCTGAAGAGTCTGCCCATAGTAGCTTCCGGCCAGCAGGCGCGCGCCAAGGCCAGCGACGGCTCCCGTGGGAAGTTCTCCAACGATCGCTCCAACCAGAGATGCTGCGATTCCGACCTTGAGTGATGTGAACAGGTAGGGCATCGATGCCGGCATTCTGAGCTTCCAGAATATCTCGTTCCTGCTCGCATTGTAGGTTTTGAGAAGATCGATCTGGATCGGGTCCGGGCTGCGAAATCCCGCGACCATTCCGACGACAACTGGAAAGAAGCTCAAATACGCGGAGATTATGGCCTTGGGCAGCAGGCCGGAAATCCCAATGGAATGGAGCACGACAATGATCATCGGGGCGATGGCGAGAATCGGGATCGTCTGGCTCGCGATTGCCCAGGGCATGACGCCCATGTCCATGGCCCGGTTGTGGACGATCCCGACGGCCAGAAGAATCCCCAGTGCCGTGCCTATGAAGAATCCCAGAACGGTGGACGAAAGTGTCACCCATCCATGGTAGATCAAACTCCGCTTCGAGGTGATCTTTTTCTCGATCGTCGTTTTCCACAGTTCCTCGGCAACCTGATGCGGGGCCGGAAGCCTCGGCCGTTCCTGAGACATTGTGTCCGCGAGCAGTTCGGAAAAGCCAGTTTCGACACCCGCACGAGCCGCCTGGTCTTTTGTCCATGCGGAGTTCAAGGTGAAGGCGCAGACGTACCAAACCGCTAGAATGGCGGCGACGACGACAAGCACAGGGATAAGCGAATGCCTCATCTGCACCTCATGGACCAACCACGACCTTCATTAACGGCTGTGCCCCGTGCGAAGTCCCTTCCGAACCCGCTGAGCGATCGCGATGAATTCCGGGGTGTCCCTGATCTCCAGCGGTCTTTCCCTCGGCAAGGAGCTGTCGATGACATCGGTTATCCGCCCAGGCCTTGGACTCATGACCACAATTTTCGTGGAAAGGTAGACGGCCTCCGGAATTGAATGGGTGACGAATCCGATTGTCTTTCCGGTTTCCCTCCAGAGCGAAAGCAACTCTTCATTCAGCCGATCTCGGACGATCTCGTCGAGAGCGCCGAACGGTTCGTCCATCAGCAGGATTTCCGCGTCGAAAGACAGTGCACGCGCAATCGAGGCGCGTTGCTGCATGCCACCGGAAAGCTGCCAGGGAAACTTGTTGCCGAATCCGTCCAGATCGACCAGCTTGAGCACACGTTGGGCCCGATCTTCCTTCTCCTCCCTGCTGTATCCCATTATCTCCAGCGGCAGACGGACATTGGCGGCGACGGTTCGCCAAGGATACAAGCCCGCTGCCTGAAACACGTACCCGTAAGCCCTGGCTCTGCGGGCTTCGTCTGGCGACATGCCGTTTACCGCGATCGTCCCCGATGTGGGCTCCTCGAGCGCCGCCACCACTCGAAGAAAGGTCGTCTTGCCACAGCCGGACGGGCCGATCAGGGAAACGAACTCGCCACGGTCGATCGACAGCGACACATTGCTCAGTGCTTCGACAACGCCATCCGCGGTCTGGAAACTCAGGCTGAGATCGCGAGCCGTGATTATGGGCTCGCCGACGCCATTGTCCGTCGGTGCGCTTGCGACTTCCGAACCCGGTCCGCTTTCCATCGGGGTGTCAGATTCCCGCCGGAATGTTCAACGGATCCCGGTCGATCCTGCGGGGGCTGTTCAACTCCTTCCACTTCGAGACTGCAGTGTGCGCGGACGGGAAGGGCGGCCGGGGAACGAAGCGCCCGCGACCGGGCTGCGGTTGCGAGTTCTGCCCCCACGCCCAGATGATCTCGCCCCTCGACAGCGTGTAGCGTGCCTGAGCATTCACCTTTAAACCCTCGAAGACGTTGTAATCGAGCACGGACTTATGCGTTGTTGCCGTTATGGTCTTGCTGATTTTCGGGTCCCACACGACAAGGTCGGCGTCGGCCCCGGGAACCAGTGCGCCCTTCTTGGGATAAATGTTCAGGATTTTGGCGATATTGGTGGAGGTCGCCGCGACAAATTCGTTCGGCGTTAGCCGTCCCCTGTCCACGCCTTCGGACCAGAGAACGGCCATTCGCTCCTCGAGGCCGCCGGTCCCGTTCGGAATGAGCGTGAAGCTGTCGCGTCCCATGCGCTTCTGTTCCGTCGTGAACGCCGCATGGTCGGTTGCCACGACCTGAAGCGATCCTGCAGCCAGCCCGTTCCACAGCCCTTCCTGATGCTCCTTGGAACGGAACGGCGGCGACATGACGCGCCGTGCCGCGTGCTCCCAGTCGCTTGAATAGTACTCGCTCTCATCGAGCGTCAGGAACTGGATCAGAGGTTCTCCGTAGACCCGCATTCCCTTCTGGCGCGCGCGTCTGATTGCCTCGTGCGACTGCTCGCACGACACATGGACCACATAGAGCGGCACCCCTGCTGCATCTGCAATCATGATGGCCCGGTTGGTGGCTTCGCCCTCGACTTCCGGGGGCCTGGAATAAGCGTGCCCCTCCGGACCGGTTATGCCTTCGGCCAGGTATTTCTGCTGCAGTTCGGCGACGATGTCGCCATTTTCGGCGTGCACCATTGGAAGCGCCCCGAGGTCTCGGCACCGCTGGAATGAGGCGAACATTTCATCGTCCTCGACCATGAGGGCGCCCTTGTACGCCATGAAGTGCTTGAACGAGTTGACTCCCATGTCGACCGCATCCTTCATTTCGTTGAAGATGCTTTCGTTCCAGCCGGTGATCGCCATGTGATACCCGATGTCGGCGCAGATCTGCGGAGAGGACTTTCGATGCCAGTCGTTGATCGCGTTCTTGATCGAGCCGTCCTCGCCTGGAAGGCAAAAGTCCACGAGCATCGTCGTTCCGCCCGCTGCCGCAGCCCAAGTTCCCGATTCGAACGTCTCAGCCGCGGTTGTGCCCATGAAAGGCATTTCAAGATGTGTATGCGGATCGATTCCGCCAGGCATCACGTATGCGTCCTCGGCGTCCACATAGTCGTCGCCGGAGAGACTTTCTCCAATTTCCTCGATAATCTCGCCGTCAATCTTGACGTCAGCCTTGAACGTGCGGTCGGCGGTGACGACCGTGCCGCCCTTGATCACCCGTGACATTCATTTCCCTCCGTCTGATGCGCTATGCTTCCGACCCGACGCAACCGTGGCATCGGGGACCCGGGTAGCGCGTTCACTCCACGATTTCAGCAGTCTCGACAACTGCATGGAACAGGACATTAGCGCCCGCCGTTGCCCAGTCATGGCTGATTTCCTCGGCCTCGTTGTGGGAAAGTCCGTCAACGCAGGGACACATGACCATTGCTGTGGGCGCAACGCGATTGATCCAACAGGCATCATGACCGGCTCCGGACACGAGATTCCGATGCGAGTAACCCAAGCGTTCTGCGGCGTTGCGCACGGCGGTCACGCAACCCTCGTCAAACTTGACCGGGTCGAAACCGCCGACCTTCTCGAATTCGATCGCGAGTCCCATGGAGTCGCAGATTTTCTTTCCGCCGGCCCGCAGCCGTCGCTCCATGTCGGCGATAATGTCTTTTTCGGGGGATCGGAAATCCACCGTGAACACGACTCTTCCTGGAATCACGTTTCTGCTGTTGGGAAAGACGTCAATATGCCCCGCCGCCCCGACTGCGTCCGGCTTGTGGCTCCATGCTATCTCATCGACGAGTTCGAGAATTCTCGCCATCCCGAGCCCTGCGTTCCTCCGCATGGGCATCGGCGTGGAGCCCGTGTGGCTGTCCTTGCCCGTGACTGTCGCTTGGGTCCAGGACAGCCCCTGACCGTGGGTTACGACACCAATGTCCTTGCCTTCGGCTTCGAGGATTGGTCCCTGCTCGATGTGCAACTCGAAAAAGGCGTGAAGTTTCCTGTTGCCGACAGGCTCATCGCCTTTCCAGCCAATACGTTCTAGTTCGTCTTCAAACCGGAGCCCGTCCGCGTCGACTCGGTCGTATGCCCAGTTCAGTCCGTGCACCTTGGCAAAAACCCCTGATGCAAGCATCGCCGGCGCGTAGCGGGTACCTTCCTCGTTCGTCCAGTTGGTGACCACGATGGGATGTCTTGTCCTGATGCCGAGATCGTTCAGAGTGCGGACGATTTCCAGACCGCTCAGCACCCCCAGAACACCGTCGTACTTTCCTCCTGTTGGCTGGGTGTCGAGGTGGGACCCGACATAGACCGGAAGTGCTCCAGGGTCGGTTCCCTTGCGGGTAGCGAACATCGTTCCCATTTGGTCGACGCCGATTTCGCAACCGGCGTTTTCGCACCATTTGCGAAACAGATGCCGACCCGCACCATCCTCGTCCGTCAAGGTTTGACGGTCGTTGCCCCCGGCCACACCCGGCCCGATTTTGGCCATTTCCATTATGGCATCCCAAA
Organism: Paracoccaceae bacterium; assembly: GCA_963422275.1. GTDB lineage: Bacteria > Pseudomonadota > Alphaproteobacteria > Rhodobacterales > Rhodobacteraceae. The sequence goes on along the minus strand of OY729418.1, from coordinate 12,839 downwards.
GTCGGTCGCCACTGATCTTGAGGTTGCTGGACAGAGCGCTCATTTCGATTCTCCCGGTTCAGAATGTTTCCGACCTGGCACCAGCCAACGCTGAACTGCACCTTGACGGCATCTTTGAATCGACCGCGCTGCCCCTAGTCCAGGTTCTTGAGCACATCGCCCAAGATTCCCACGATCTGGTCGATATAGGGCTTCTGGACGATCAGGGGCGGCGAGAGGGCGATGATGTCACCGGTCGTCCGGGTCAGGAGACCGGCCTCGTAGGACTCGAGGAAAGCGTTGAAAGCCCGTTTGGTGGGCTCGCCCGCGATGGGCTCCAACTCGATCGCGCCAACCAACCCCTTGTTTCGAATATCGATCACGTGCGGTAACCCTTTCAATGAATGCAACGCATCCTCCCAATACGAGGCAAGGCTCGCCGCGTTCTCGAAAAGCCCCTCTTCCTTGTAGGTTTCGAGTGTCGCCAAACCTGCTGCGCAAGCGACCGGGTTCCCGGAATAAGTGTAGCCATGGAACAATTCGATCATGTGCTCCGGCCCAGTCATGAATGCATCGTGCACCTCGGTGGTGGTCAGTACCGCCCCCATTGGAATCACGCCGTTGGTCAATCCTTTCGCGCAAGTTATGAGATCGGGCTGGACGTCGAAGTGAATCGATCCGAAGGCATTTCCTAACCGGCCGAACCCGGTGATCACTTCGTCGAAGATCAACAGGATTCCATGCCGCGTGCAAATCTCGCGAATCCTTTCGAGGTAACCAACTGGCGGAATCAGCACCCCGGTCGATCCCGCCACGGGCTCGACGATCACGGCGGCAATTGTGTCGCCGCCGTGCAAAGCGACGATTCCCTCTAGCGCGTCGGCGAGTTCGGCACCATGCTTGGGTTGACCGCGCGTGTACGCGTTCTTTGCCGGAAGATGCGTATGCGGAAGATGATCGACGCCTGTGAGGAGAGATCCGAAGAATTTTCGATTGTTGACGATTCCGCCAACCGATATCCCGCCGAAATTCACGCCATGGTATCCTCGTTCACGGCCAACCAGCCGGACTCTATGGCCGTCGCCTCTTGCCCGATGATAGGCGATTGCGATCTTCAGGGCGCTTTCCACGGCCTCCGATCCAGAGTTCGTGAAGAAAGCGTGATCGATGCCCTCTGGAGCGATGTCGATAACGCGGTTGGCCAGCTCGAAGACCGCTGGGTGCCCCATCTGGAAGGCGGGTGCGTAATCGAGTTCGGCTACCTGTTTCTGGACTGCTTCGATGATCTTTGGACGGGCATGGCCGGCGTTGCAGCACCAAAGTCCCGCGGTTCCGTCCAAGACCTGCCTTCTATCCGCGGTCCTGTAGTGCATCCCTTTCGCCGACACGAACATGCGAGGCGCCTTCTTGAATTGGCGGTTGGCGGTGAAGGGCATCCAGAACGCCCGAAGGTCGTTCGGCCACTGATTGTGATCGAGTGCCATGGCAACTTGACTCCTATGGACTAATGGCTTCCTGACGATCCGACAGATGGAAGATTTCCATTGATCGACGTGTCCTGTCTCTGGTATCAAAACTTGGCGTGCGGTCAAAGCGCGGATACGCGCGAGTATGGAAATTCTCCCCGTGCGCGGTGTGCGGGGAAGAAGCTGTCGTTGCAACCTTTTCCTCTTCAGACATTCTCTGGGCGTTGCGCTTGCGCATAGTGCGGGAGAAAGGCGTCTCATGACGGAAATTGCGGTGAAGCTGCGGCCAAGAAAGCAAACCCGCATAAGCATGGAAAAGACCGGCAAGATTCTCGAAGCCGCTCTTTACGTGTTTTCCAATTCCGGATTTCGGGGGGCAACCCTTGACCAGATCGCGGAACGCGCGGAAATCTCGAAACCCAACCTGCTTTACTACTTCGACAGCAAGGAGGCGATACACCGCGAACTGCTCACGCGCCTTCTCGATAAATGGCTTGAACCGCTGAGAGCCATGGATCCGGACGGTGACCCGGTGGAGGAGATCGTCAGCTACGTGAAACGGAAGATCGAGATGGCGCGGGACTTCCCTCGAGAAAGCCGCCTCTTTGCCAACGAGATCATGCAAGGGGCTCCGGTTATCCACGCAGTTCTTGCGCGGGACCTCAAAGCCTTGGTCGACGAAAAGGCCAAAGTCATCACCGCTTGGGCAGAGGAAGGCAGGATTGCAAGCGTGAACCCGCATCATCTGATCTTCTCGATTTGGGCGACGACGCAGCACTACGCTGATTTTTCGGCCCAAGTGCGACTAGTGCTTGGCACGGACAATATCGCATTCGAAGACGCAGCCGAGCACCTTGATCGAACGTTCAGGAGGATCCTCACTCCCTCATTTGCAGAGAAACGGTAGATTCGGGCTGTCGTGCGCGGCTGCGCGGCCAAGATGCACCATTGCGGCAGCCATGACGATTCACCGATGGTCGTCATTCTGCCGCTTTGCATATCGGGTTGTTGGGATGTTGCGTCCAGTTCGCGTACTTTTCGCCCACAACTTGGCCAGTCCTCAGATCTGTTTCTCCTGGAGCAAGCTCTTTCATGGTGATGCAGTTATCGACCGGGCAGACATTCACGCACAGATTGCATGCGACGCACTCCTCATCGATGACCTCGAAAACCCGTCCGGGCTTCATGGCGATGGCTTGGTGCGAGGTGTCTTCGCAAACTGCGTAGCATCGACCGCATTTGATGCAGAGGTTTTGGTCTATGCGAGCCTTTGTCACGTAGTTCAGGTTGAGGAATTGCCAGTCGGTGACATTCGGCACGGCGCGACCCACGAAGTCATCGATCGTATCCAAGCCCTTTTCCTGCATCCAAAGATCGAGTCCGGAGCACAACTCGCCGATTATTCGAAATCCATAAGTCATTGCGGCAGTGCAGACTTGGACATTGCCTGATCCGAGCGCAATGAATTCCGTCGCGTCACGCCATGTCGCAATGCCGCCTATGCCCGATATTGGAAGTCCCCCGCATTCTGGATCGCGAGCTATGTCCGCGACCATGTTGAGAGCGATGGGCTTCACGGCCGGACCGCAGTAGCCGCCGTGCGTTCCCTTGCCGTCAATCGAAGGTTCCGGGCTGAAAGTTTCCAGGTTGACGCTGGTGATCGATGAAACCGTGTTGATGAGGGACACGGCATCGGCACCTCCTGCCTTTGCTGCCCTTGCCGGAAACCGGATGTCGGTAATGTTCGGGGTGAGCTTGACGATCACCGGCATGCGAGTATTAGACTTTACCCACTTGGTGACCATTTCAATGTAATCGGGCACCTGCCCAACCGCCGAGCCCATCCCGCGCTCGCTCATTCCATGCGGGCAGCCGAAATTCAGTTCGACGCCGTCGGCCTCGGTTTCCTCCACCATTTCCAGAATTCTCTTCCAAGGGCTTTCCTCGCACGGAACCATCAGGCTTACGACAACTGCTCTGTCTGGATAGTCCCGCTTCACGATCTTTATTTCGTCGAGATTGGTCTGGAGAGGCCTGTCGGTTATCAGCTCGATGTTGTTGAGACCGAGAAGTCTGCGGTCCGGTCCCCAGATCGCCCCGTATCGTGGCCCGTTCACGTTAACGATGTGGGGATCGAAGCCCAGTGTCTTCCAGACCACGCCGCCCCAGCCCGCCTCGAAGGCCCGTCTGACATTGTATTCCTTGTCTGTTGGAGGAGCTGAGGCCAACCAGAACGGGTTGGGAGATCTTATTCCCAGGAACTCCGAATTCAATCTCGTCATGACATTCCCCTCATTCGTGAGCAGCCTTGCCGTCGCTGCGGCGGACTGCCGTCCGCGTCAGACTGGCGTGAATGTCCTCCGCCGCGTTTCGTCCCTCGGCGACGGCGGTCACGGTAAGGTCGTCCCCCCCAGTTGCGCAGTCGCCGCCGGCCCAAACGCTTTCGATGCTTGTGCGCCCGGGGCCTTCCACCTTGATCTTTCCGTTCTCCAGAAGCGGCTCGTCTGGGTATCCATCGAGTCGCTGGCCAATTGCTCTGAAGACTTGGTCCGCTGCGATCCGGAAGGTCTCGCCGGTGGCAACAAGTCCCCCGGCACTGTTCTCGGTCAGCTCAAATTCCACTTTCAAACCTTGTCCGCCGTCCAAGATGCGCTTGGGTTGGGCGTTCGTCAAAATTCGAACACCGGCGTTTTTGGCCAAGCTCTGTTCGTGGGCCGACGCGCTCATTTCGTTCGTGGAGCGCCTGTACACTATGGATACGCTTTCGGCTCCCAGATGTTTGGATTGGACGGCTGCGTCAATGGCGGTCATTCCGCCTCCGATGACGACGACGTTTCTTCCAATCGGGATATCCGCATAATCCTCGGCTTGGCGGACATCCTCGATGAAATCCACCGCATCCCGTACGCCTAGGCTGTCGTTGCCTTCGATTCTCAGAGCGTTGACCCCGGCCAAGCCGATTCCAAGGAATACGGCGTCAAAGCGATCAAGAAGGCTACTGAGTCCGCCGACCTCGGACAGCGGGCTCTCCAAATTCACTGCAATGCCGCCAATCTCCAGAAGCCAGTCGATCTCTCTGGCAGCGAATCCGTCGACTGTCTTGTAGGCGGCGACTCCGTATTCGTTCAGACCGCCCGGCTTCGCGCGCGCATCGAACAAGGTGACTTCGTGCCCTTTCATTGCGAGGCGGTGAGCGCATGCAAGGCCGGCGGGGCCTGCGCCCACAACTGCCACATGCTTTCCGGTCGGCTCGCTTCTTTTGTAGGGGTGTTCGTCACTTGCCATTAGTGCGTCAGTGGCAAATCTTTGAAGACGTCCGATTTCGACAGGAACGCCCTCTGCATCCTCCCTGACGCAGACTTCCTCGCACAGAGTTTCGGTTGGGCACACCCTGGCGCACATGCCGCCAAGAATGTTGCTGTCAAGGATTGTCTTGGCCGCTGCCCGCGGCATGCCAGAAGAAATCTGGCGGATGAAGAGCGGAATATCGATGCCTGTCGGGCAGGCAGCGACGCAAGGAGCGTCGTGACAGAAATAGCAGCGGTCGGATGCAACGGCCGCTTCATGGCTTGAGTAAGGCGGACGGATATCCAAAAAATTGTGTGCGTAATCCCTTTCGGCCAGTCGTCCGGCCGCCACGTCGGGGCGCTGGTTCGTCTTCGGCAATCGTTCCTCCGAGCTGGACACGCTCATAGTGTACATCTTGTTAAGGCATATCAGAATTTTACCAATTGGTCAATTTTTTTGTTCTCTTGAGTGCGGTTTCAGTTGGCGTTGTTTCAGAAGAACGCCTGAGCCCCTGTCTGAGCGCGACCGAGTATCAATGCGTGTACGTCATGCGTTCCCTCGTAAGTGTTCACTGTCTCCAGATTCTGTGCATGCCTTATGACCTGATACTCTATCTGGATGCCGTTTGCGCCATGCATATCCCTTGCGTTTCTGGCTATCTCCAGCGCCTTGCCGCAGTTGTTTCGCTTGATGACGGATATCATCTCGGGCGCAAAATTTCCGGTATCGATTAGCCGTCCGACTCGCAGCGATGCCTGAAGGCCAAGCGCGATCTCGGTTTGCATGTCGGCAAGCTTCTTTTGGTAGAGCTGGGTGTGCGCGAGCGGGCGGCCGAACTGCTTTCGGTCAAGACCGTACTGCCTTGCCCGAAGCCAGCACTCTTCTGCTGCACCCATCACACCCCAGGCGATGCCGTATCTAGCTCTGTTCAGGCAACTGAATGGGCCCCTTAGACCGGAAGTCCCATCCAGCAGCGCATCCTCGCCGACTTCGACGTCATTCATCACGATTTCGCCCGTAATCGATGCGCGGAGCGACAGCTTTCCACCGATCTTTGGTGCCGAAAGCCCGTTCATTCCCTTTTCAAGTATAAATCCCTTGATTTTTCCTTGGTGGGCTTCAGATTTGGCCCAGACAAGAAACACGTCTGCGACCGGTGCATTGGATATCCAAGCCTTGGTCCCTGTGAGCCGATAACCATCGGAGGTCTTGACGGCCTTGGTCTTCAGGCTGCCGGCGTCCGAACCTGCATCTGGTTCAGTGAGTCCGAAGCATCCGATTGACGTGCCACTGGCGAGTGCCGGAAGGTATTTGCGCTTCTGCGTTTCGCTGCCAAATGCAAGAATCGGGTACATGACCAGCGACGACTGGACGCTCATCATCGAGCGGTACCCGGAATCAACTCTTTCCAGCTCCCTAGCAGTCAGACCATAGGACACATACCCGGCGTCTGATCCACCGTAATCTTCCGGCAACGTTAGCCCCAAGAGGCCGGTTTCTCCCATTTTGGAAAATAATTCCGGATCGGTCTGCTCGTCCATGTAGTCATTTTCGATTCGTGGTCTGAGCTCAATCTCCGCGAAAGCGCGCGCAGAATTGCGGGTCAGCAACTCATCGTCCTCTAGTTGATCTTCCAGCAAGAACGGGTCGCTCCACTGGAACGAGCCGATGCCTGACTCTGGTTCAGGCTTGAATTGTGCATTCATTGAACAGTTCCTCGCAAATGCAATGTTGGGCACGACTTACATGAGATTTCAAGGTAGCGGTACACTGTATGCTGGAAAACGGCAGCGTGGAAAAACCTCTGCGATCTCGCATTCATCCACGCCACGCGCAATTCCGTCAAACTGCTTATGCACTTGGTTCCGGTTTGATCAAGATGCGACAGGGGTGAAGTTTGGCGCGCAGCCCTTGAGGTTGGAAAACACGGTGTGGATCCAGGCGAGGATTTCACGGGCGGGCCTGTCGCCGACGACATGGGGCAGTTGGCGGTCTCGAGGCACCGCGCTGCAGCCGTCTGTCTTGACGATCGCGGTCGTGGCGGTGTTGCGCACAGCGAAGTTGCCGAGATCCTTGGCGTTGCAGGACGGGATCGTGGCCAGCCGCAGGCGGCCCGGCGCGTTGCCGTCGCCGAGTTCGACCGCGCCGGCGACAGGCATCTTGCCTTCAGGTGTTGCGCTGCGGCTGGCTGGCCTCGTCGATCCCGACCAGACCGGACAGCGGGCTGCGCTCGGGGGTGACCATGGCGCGGCGAAGCTTGGCGGCGAGCATCCAGGCGCTGCGATAGGACCCGATCCCGAGTTGCTTCTGCAACTGCAAGGCGGAGATGTCGTTGGAATGAGTGGCCATCAAATAGGCGGCCCAGAACCAAATCGTGAGCGGCAGCTTGGTTCGGTGCAGGAGGGTGCCGGCGGTGACCGAGGTTTGCCGATGGCAACGGATGCACTCGAAGCTGTGCTTCTTGGTCTTCGACTCCCACCCGCGATCGTGGCCGCAGGCGGGACACCGGAAGCCGTTCGGCCATCGGACGGCGACGAGCCACCGGGCGCAGGCGTCGTCGTCGGGGAACAAGCGCTGAAAGGCGATGAGGCTGGCGGGGATTTCGGTCATGGAACGGTTCCATATCAAGAATGTCGTGCGAACATTCTATCATCCGACATCCCGGACACAATGCCTTGTGTCGCAGGAACCATGTGCATAAGAAATTCCGTCAAATGTCTTTCTCGCATGCAAGTTTCCTGAGTTTCGTTCAGGCCAAGATACCCGAAAACCATGAGTGCTTTCGTGTCGGAGCAATTGACGTCCAATTTGACGGAATCTTTATTGATGCCGGCAAGTACCGGCGAGGTATCGCAACTGCATTGTCTCTTGCCCTCATGCTGGCTTGGGGCTAATTGGTGGCTAGGAGACGTGGCCGAGTGGTTTAAGGCGCTCCCCTGCTAAGGGAGTAGGCGGGGAACCGTCTCGAGGGTTCGAATCCCTCCGTCTCCGCCATAGCCGATCCGCTTTTTGTGGGATCTCCTCGTGTGCCAACCCTTTAATAATTGCGATTTTCTTTTTTGCCTGACCGCAGTTTCCGGGTCCTATGTGCCAACGGGAAAACCGAAGGCAGGCCTAACCATTCCGAACAAGGGAATTTTGTCGGAACAGAAGGCTGAGCACTGACACCTCTCTCCGAGGCGCAAGGTCTGGATTCTGTGCTAGGCATATGAAGGGCGTCCGTTTTGGGAAGCGTTTTCATGATTTCGTTTACTGCCATCGATGTCGAGACCGCCAATGCGGTCCGCGCGAGTATCTGCCAGCTTGGCATTGTCCGCGTGGAGAACGGTGCCATCGTCGATCTCTGGGAGAGCCTAGGGAACCTCTGAATACAGCCCGGTTTTGGGCGTTGCATTGCGCATCCGGTGCGTGCCCGCTATTTTGCGCCACGCCTTTTTTTGGGGGATCCTGACATGCAGCGCCTTCGGCAATTGACCTTTGCCAGCCTCCAATGCGATCGCAAGAAGCGCCGCGAGATCTTTCCGGAGCGGATGGACGGCCTGATCCCCTGGGAGCGCCTGGAGGCCCGCATTGCGCCGGCGTGTCCGAAGGGCGGCGGCAAGGGGCGACAGCCGCATCCGCTGTCGGTGATGCTGCGCGTGCACTGCGTTCAGCTGTTCTGCAACCTGAGCGACCCGTTGATGGAGGACCGGCTTGCGAGGCGGAGAGCGTCCGGCGCTTTGCCGGGGCGGTGCTTGAGAAGGTTCCGGACGAGACGACGATCCCGACTTCCGCCACCGGCTGGAGCGCCGCGGACTGGCGCACCAGCTGTTCGGGAGATCAGGGATCACCTGGCCGAGCGGGGGGTTTTGCTGAAGAAGGGCGGCATCGTTGACGCCACCATCATCTCGGCGCCATCGTCGACCGGGAACGAGAGCAACGCCCGCGACCCGGAGATGCACCAGACGAGGAAGGGGAACCGGTGGCATTTCGGGATGAAGCTGCACATTGGCACCGACACCCGGGGTCTGGTGCACCATCTGGAGGGAACGTCTGCCAACGTCGCGACCTGACGCCTTCGGGTCGGCTTCTGCACGGCGAGGAGGAGCAAGTCCGGGGTGACTCCGGATACCGCGGGGTCGGCAAGCGCGCGGAGCACGCGCATCGCGATGTTTCGTGGCAGATTGCCATGCCCCCGAGCCAGCGCCGGACGCTGGCGCCGGGCAGCGCCGCGGCCAGGGCGGAGACGGCGAAGGCCCGGGTGCGGGCGCGGGTGGAGCATCCGTTCCGGATCATCAAGCGGGTGTTCGGCTGCGACATGGTTCGGTATCGGGGTTTGGAGAAGAACGTGCAGCGGCTTGCGCCGCTTCCGGGCTTCTCGAACCTGATGATTGCCCAGCCGCACCTGTCGTGACAGGGGAGAAGCGTGTCCGGAATTTGCCGGACCGGCCCTGCGGGGGCTGAACCGGCGGCGGTTTCGCCCCGAAAACGCGCATTTGCGGCTTCCGAACCGCCGAAAACCGACCGGTGCAGCCGGGAAGGGCAAATTCCGCAGCAAACCCCAAAAAAAACCTCCAAATCAGAGGTTCCCTAGTCGATCCAGAGGACTGGTTCGACCCTTGGAATGTCCGCATTCACGGCATCATTCACGGCATCGACGCCCAGGCCGTCGAAGGCAATCCGACGCTGCCGGGAGTGAGGGCCGAGTTGCACGACCGACTGTCCGGGACTGTGGTCGTCAGCCACTCGAGCTTCGACCGTATCGCCGTCGGCTGGGCCCTGTCGCGCTACGGTTTCGAATCGCTTCAGGCTGTCTGGCTTGACAGCACCCGAGTGGTGCGGCGGGCCTGGCCGGAGCGCTATGCGAAGCGCGGTTACGGGCTGCGCAACGTGACCGCGGACCTCGGGATCGAATTCCGGCACCACGACGCCCTGGAAGATGCCAGGGCAGCCGCGGAGATCGTCCTGCGGGCCTGCGAGGCAACGGGTCTCGGCATCGAAGACTGGCTTTCAAAGGTTGGGGAGCCCATTGCGACTTCGGCACCGCGGAAGCGGGACCGCCGTGAGCGCAATTACAGTTCGGTGAAGCGTCAAGGCGACGTCGACGGCCCTCTGCATGGCGAGGTGATCACCTTTACCGGCGCTCTTTCGATGCCACGGCCGGAGGCTGCGGACCTGGCAGCGCGCGCTGGCTGCAAAGTCGTCACTGCGGTGACAAAGAAGCTGACGTTCCTGGTTGTCGGCGTACAGGACCGCAATCGCCTGAAAGGATACGAAAAGAGTGGCAAGCACCGGCAGGTGGAAGGATAATATCCGGCAGGGAGCCGAGATTGCGATCCTTTCGGAGGCGGATTTCATTGAATTGATGAGTGAAGGTGATTCAACATGCGGTTGATGATTCTTGCTGTAGCCTGCAGCGTGATGTGGAGTTCCGTCACGACCGCTATGGCAGCAATAACCTCCCTCCGAATCATTTTTAGATACAACCGTTCCCGGGTTGGTTGATGTGTTTCTTAGTTCCTATAGTGTGTGGGTCTTATTTGGTTGTGCTATCCTAGTCGTCTTAGTAAAGTTCCTTGTGCTTCCCGTACGGTGCAAACGGAAATAATTCGGAAACGCGGGAAAAGCATTTTTCGCGTTCATTCCAGTTGCCAACCTATTATTACTCTTGGCGTCACCGTTGAAGACGAATACAACCGCCTCATTGCCAAAACGAAGAATATGGTTAACAATTCTTCTGATATTAGGGGGAGCAATGTTTTTCGCGTTGGCGACTTCCATCAAAAATCTTGCTGACACGAAAGCAGGTTCGATGGAAGACAATGCAAGAGAAACCATTATAACAACAATTAAGAATGAAGCACAAGCCGCATTGCACCGGTTAGCCGCGGAAGGAAAAACTTACCGTCTTGATGACGTAACAACACTTTTGCGAGTAGAAGGAGATAAAACAACCTTGAGATATATATATGAAGTATCAGCGACTCTTAGCGTCTTGCCTCCGTCACTGATCCGAGGTGTTCAACAATGATGGGCAATCTTCTGGGTTTTCCGGTCATGCTTTTGATGTTGGTGCTGGGGCTGGCCCAAATGTGGTTAGGCTGGACAGGCATTGAACACCATCTCGGAATTTGGGCCGCCGGGGGCGCCATGATGGTCGCGTTCCTTGCTCGGATCATGCTGCCGCTGACAATAGGCACGTATTTCGGAGTCGTCGATGTCATAGGCTGGCCGTGGTGGGCAGGGGTGCTGATCGCGGCACCGGGGATCATCTTCATGGTCCCCGCGCTCATCGCCGGATTCGTTGGCACGGTAGCTGAGCGATTCCGTAGCTGAAAGCGCATAGTGCCAGAAAGACCACTGCAGAGGCCCATGGGCTCCGCCTTCTCCCAGCGTTAATGTGGCACAAAATGCCCGGCAAGAGTCTGGCGATTAAGTCAGGTAATTCAGTTGGTTGTGGATCATGTTCGTTCGGTGTTCCCACAAACAGCGGATCGGCTATGTCTCCGCCATTCCATTGCGCCCTCAGATCACCGCTCCATGATCGGCAGTTGCCTTGACCTGACACCGCGTCGGGCACGGCGCTGCCCGCAGGAACCACCTGCGAACAGGCGGTCGCGGTCATCCTCGCTTGGCTGACATGCCAGACCGGTTCAAATTGTACCGGGCGGGTTTTCGCGGCCAAGGCCGAAATAACAACGGAAGAGCACTGGTCATCCGAGCACTCGCCCTATCCGGCCTGCTGGGCGCGGGCCGCCACTGTCGGGGATATAGCAGGATGCAGCGGCGGACGGCAACTCGCGCCACAAAACTGCTCGCTGAATTCCTTGTGGAAAAACCTGCCCCAATCGAGCTTGGTCTGAGGAACGAGGCGCCGGACAGTGATGATGAAAAGGAAAACCAGACTGCTTCCGAACCTCGGGCCAAGGCCGGAGACACATCGAATACGGTACGCTGATTATGTCCTGTGACTTCGAGGACGCCCTAATTCAGGCGAAGGCCTACAGCCACCATGGAAACAGCCAGCTCAACGTGGCGGTGAAGCTGCCATGCAGGAAAATCGGGATTTTCAGACATGCCTAGGAGGAGGCGGTCTTGGAGATGGGAGAGCAGGCGCCGGTTGCGCTGGCGGTGATCGACCGCAACCAGTTTTTTCATCCCGGCCGGCCCGTGGCCAATCCGGTGGCTGCCTGCGGGGGCTGACGCAGCGTTCATGCAGGGGTCAGCTGGACCTCGATGCAGCGGTGGCAGCGATTTTCTGGTGCGCCCGCCGCACCCGGCAACCGCGGCGTCCGATTTGGGGTGGCTCAGGCGTTACCGCCCTTCGCCAGACTTCGACTGTGGATCCAGTCCTGGATTTCCAAGTGTCTCCAGCTGGGTCTTTTCATCCCTAGTTTGAGCAGCGGCGGAAATGTGCAATCGCGAATGTATGCGTACGGCGTGATTCGCGACAGCGACGTCAGCCGCATGACTTCGGCAATCGGTAGGATTCGATCATCCGTCCGGGCATTGTCGTCAAACCTTCGACAGGGTGCATAGAACTGCGATGTTCCCTTGAAATTAGCTATGGAACCTCTGAATACAGCCCGGTTTTGGGCGTTGCATTGCGTATCCGATGCGCGCCTGCTGTTTTGCGCCACGCCTTTCTTTGGGGGGATCACGACATGCAACGCCTTCAGCAATTGACCTTTGCCAGCCTTCAATGCGACCGCAAGAAGCGCAAGACGCGCCGCGAGATCTTTCCGGAGCGGATGGACGGCCTGATCCCCTGGGAGCGCCTGGAGGCCCGCATTGCGCCGGCGTGTCCGAAGGGCGGCGGCAAGGGGCGACAGCCGCATCCGCTGTCGGTGATGCTGCGCGTGCACTGCGTTCAGCCGTTCTGCAATCTGAGCGACCCGGCGATGGAGGACCGGCTTGCGAGGCGGAGAGCATCCGGCGCTTTGCCGGGGCGGTGCTTGAGAAGGTTCCTCCGGACGAGACGACGATCCCGACTTCCGCCACCGGCTGGAGCGCCGCGGACTGGCGCACCAGCTGGAGGGAACGGCCGCGAACGTTCACGACCTGACGCCTTCGGGCAAGCTTCTGCACGGCGAGGAGGAGCAAGTCTGGGGTGACTCTGGATACCGC